>CAXSEO010000062.1:0-8579 GCA_964235525.1 uncultured Sphingomonas sp.
CGGCGTCGCACCCGACCCCGCCTCGCCGGTGAACGCCGGGAGCGCGGTGCCGTTCACGTCGCGTGTCGGGCGCGCCATCGCCTGCGCGCAATCGGCGGAGAGCACCGAGAGCGTGCGATCGAGCGCCTGCACATCGTCGAGCTTCGCCCCGCCCGCCGCCTGCGCCCGCACGCTGAAGCCGAGTAGCGCCACCCCGGCGGACGCGAGCATCCCGAAGATCAGGAACGCGACCATGAGCTCGACGAGCGTGAAGCCTTGTTCAGCGGAACGCTTTACAGGCGTGAAGCCGCGCTGTCTGGAAGGCGTGCTCATGGCGCGAGTCTCGTCGGTGGAGTCGGCGCGCGCACCAAAGTCATGCGCCCCAGCACTTGCCGCGTACGCGGGTCCGCCACCGACACGTCGACCCGCAGCACGTTCGCGTCGCCAAGCGGGGCCACGGTGCGGGTCCAGTTCCAAGAGTGATCGCCGTTGACCTCCGACCCTTGCGCGAGCCCGAGCGCGGGCGGGCGCGCGTCGGTCACCGCCTCGATCGCGACGTTGCGCGCGACCATGCCTGCGAGCAGCGTCCGGTTGAGCGTCCCCGCCGAGCGGAGCGTCGCGCCCTCCAGCCGGATCAGCGCCAGCGCGGCGAGGCTGAACACGGCCAGCGCGACCATGATCTCGATGAGCGTGAAGCCTCTTTGGGAGGATCGCCCGCTACTCAACCCGCACGCTCCCGTCGCCGCCGATGCGGACGTGCGTGCGAACCGTGTCGCGGACTAGTTCGACGTCGAGCGGCCGGTCGGCGAGGCCGGTTTCGTCGAACACCACCCGCTCGCGCCCGCCGACCTCTCGGACCGTCGCGCTGGTGCCCGTGCTCCAGTGCTCGACTCGCAACGGCTGCTCCGCGAGCGGCAACCACGCGCGCGCGACCCGCTGGTCAAAACCGTAGCCGTCCGGCGCTACCCAGACGCTGACCGGATGCGCGCCGGTGATGGCGAGATCGTGCGCGGCGCGGACCCTCCCTGCGAACCGCGCCGCCTCGTCGCGCACCCGCCCGCGCGGGTCCGGCAACGCGAACGCCACCGCCGCGCTAGCGACGCCGATGATCGTGATGACGATCATCAGCTCGACCAGCGTGAAGCCGTGTTCGGCGGAACGCCACTGGGGCATGAAGCCGTGTTCTCGGCTATTGCCAGCTGGCGATATCGGCATCCGCGCCCTCACCGCCTTCCTTGCCGTCGCGCCCCAGCGTCCACACGTCCGCCTCGCCATGCTGCCCGGGCGAGGCGTAGAGGTATGGCTTGCCCCAAGGGTCAGTGGGTACGGACTTGCTCTTGAGATAGCCGCCCGCCTGGTAGGTCGACGCGTTTACCCCGGTCGGCGCGCTCACCAGCGCCTGCAGCCCCTGCGCGGTGGTGGGGTAGCTGCCGTTCTGGAGCTTGTAGATATCGAGCGCGCCTTCGATCGTCGAAATGTCCGCCTTGGCGCGCACCGCCCGCGCCTTGTCGCCCGACGGGAACACGTTGATCGCCACGATCGCCGCGAGCAGGCCAATGATGACGATCACCACCATGAGTTCCACTAGCGTGAAGCCGTCTTCGCGGCGGCGGCGCTTCTTCATTTCGGGACGCATCGCAAACCTCATTGCCCGGCCAGCGTGTTGAGCTGCAGGATCGGCAGCAGGATCGATAGCACGATTGTGGCGACCACGCCCCCCATCACGACAATGATCACCGGCTCCAGCAGCGACAGCGCGGTCGCGGTGAAGCGGTCGAACTCGCGCTCGAGATAATCGGCGGCCCGCTCGAGCATCTCGTCGAGCCGTCCCGCCGCTTCCCCGCTCGCGGCGAGGTAGGTCAGCAGCGGCGGGAACACGCCCGCACGGCGCATCGCCGCCGAGAGCGAGCCGCCGCCGCGGATCGCGTCGGTGATCTCGTCCGACGCCACCCGCAGTCGCCGGTTGTGGATGGTGCCCGCTGTCAATACCAAGCCTTCGAGCAGCGGCAACCGGCTCGCCACCATCGTCCCCAGCGTCCGCGCCATCCGCGCGGCGTGGAGATTGCGGAGCAGCCGCCCGAGCAACGGCACGCGTAGCAGCCACGAGTCGAACCGAAGCCGGATGGCGGGCTCCTTCAGCGCGCGCCACGTGGTGAACGCGGCGACGGCGGCGACCAGCAGCATCAGCCACCACCAGTGCACTAGGAAGCTCGACAGGCCGATGACGATGCGGGTCAACAGCGGCAGCTGCTGGCCGACGCTGTCGAACTGCGCGACCACCTGCGGCACCACGAACATCATCAGCGCGGTCGTGACGCCGAGCGCGACCACCGACAGCACCGCCGGATAGGCGATCGCGGAGATCAGCTTGCCCCGGATCTCCGCCTGTCGCTCCAGCAGCGCGGCGAGCCGTTCGAGGATCGCGGGCAGCGAGCCCGAACTCTCGCCCGCCGACACCATCGCGCGGTATAGCGGGGGGAAGCTCTTCGGCTCACGCGCCATCGCGTCGGCGAGGCGGCGGCCCTCGACCACGCCCGCATGGACCTGCGCGACGATCGCCTGCACCGCCTCCTGCTCGGTCTGGCGGGTGATGGTGCGGAGCGACTCCTCCAGCGGCGAGACGCGGTTGAGGGTGGCGAGCTGGCGGGTAAACAGCGTCAGCTGCTTGCCGCTCATCTTCGCGCGCCCGAGCTGCAGCCCGAACAGCGGGCGCGAGCGCGGCGGCGGCGGTGAGCCGGCTTCGAGGCGGACGACATACAGCCGCTTCGCGTCGAGCGCCGCCCGCGCGCGGTCGAGATCGGCGGCGGCGATATGCCCACGCTTCTCCGCTCCGCGCGTGTCGATGGCGAGATAGTCGAAGTCAGGCATGGAAGTCCCTCACCCTCTCACTCGCTTCACGAGCGGGGCCCTCCTTCTCCCGCAAGCGGGAGAAGGTGAGATACCGCTCTCCCTTGTCCCTCTCTCGCTTGCGGGAGAGGGAGGAGCGCCGCAGGCGCGGAAGGGTGAGGGCCCGTCAGGCATCCACCACCTCAGGCTCAACCTCCACCACATCCCGCCGCGAGACGCGTACCGCCTCTTCCGGCGTCGTCACCCCATCGCGCACCAGCGTTCGCGCTGCCTCGGCCAGGTCCGGCCCGTTCCGGAAGGCATGCGCCGCGATCGCGCCCTCATCGCCGCCCTCGTTGATCAAGCGGCGGATCGTTTCGTCGACGCGCACCGCCTCGAACACCCCGACACGGCCCTTGTAGCCCGCGCCGCCACACCGCTCGCACGCGCCCGGCTCGTACACCGTCTCGTCCGACGCGAGGCCGAGCAGCGGCGCGACCGTGTCGCCCGCCCGCACCGGGCGGCGGCAGTCGGGGCACAGCCGCCGCACCAGCCGCTGCGCGATCACCGCCCGCAAGGTCGACGCGAGCAGGAACGGCTCCACCTTCATGTCACGCATCCGCGTGATCGCGCCGACCGCGTCATTGGTGTGGACGGTGGATAGCACCAGATGCCCGGTCAGCGACGCCTGTACCGCGATCTCCGCGGTCTCGCGGTCGCGGATCTCACCCACCATCACCGTATCCGGGTCCTGCCGCAGGATCGCGCGCAAGCCCGCCGCGAAGGTGAGCCCAACCTTGGGGTTGACCTGCGTCTGCCCGACGCCTTCGATCGCGTATTCCACCGGGTCCTCGACGGTGAGGATGTTGCGGGTGCCGTCGTTGAGCAGCCGCAGCGCGGCGTAGAGCGTGGTGGTCTTGCCCGATCCGGTCGGGCCGGTGACAAGGATGATCCCGTTCGGCTCGCGGATCGCGCCGGTCAGCAGGCGGAACAACGGGGGTGGCAGGCCGAGTGCGGGCAGGTCGATCCCGGCATTCTCCTTGTCGAGGATACGCAGCACGACGCGCTCGCCCGCGCGCGACGGCAGGGTGGAGACGCGCACGTCGAGCAGCTTGCCGCCGAGCGTCAGCCCCATCCGCCCGTCCTGCGGCACCCGCCGCTCGGCGATGTCGAGCCTAGCCATCACCTTGACCCGGCTGACCACCACCGGCGCGACGTGCGGCGGCATCCTGAGCGTCTCGCGCAGCACGCCGTCGATCCGCATTCGTACGACGAGGCCGCTCTCGTACGGCTCGATATGGATGTCCGACACGCCGTTGCGCGCGGCGTCAGCAATGACGCCGTTGATCAGCCGGATCGCGGGCGCGTCATCGGCGGTGTCGAGCAGGTCTTCGGCGGTCGGCAGGTCGGTGGCGAGGCTGTCGAGCTCGGAGCCCATGCCCACGGCGGCGGCGGCGGTCGCCTGCCCGTCCATTGCATAGCGATCCGAGAGCAGCCGGTCGAAGGCTGGCACCGCGATGACCTCGACCGCGAACGGGCGCGCAAGGAAACGGCGTACCTCCAGCAGTACCTTCGGGTCCGCCCCTTCGCGCAGAGCGACGGTGAGCGGCGCATCGCTGCCCGCATGGTCGACGACGACTCCGAACCGCCGCGCGAAGGCGTAGGGTAGTGTGAGCTGGGGGACGGGCGCAATGTCTAGGAGGAGGTCGGTGGCCATCAGCGGTGGCCCGCCGTGGTGCGGGAACTGCTACCGATCCTCCTACTGTCACCCCGGCCTTGGGCCGGGGTCCAACGTTGTACGGACGTCGCGGCCGCAATCACGCGCACCACGTTGGGCCCCGGAACAAGTCCGGGGTGACGAGGTTGGAGGGGACGTGAGGCGGCCGTGATCACCGCCCCTCCCCCAGCCTGATCCGCGTGCTGCCCTTCGTCTGCACCGGCACCGCGATGCTCGGGTCCTCGATGTTGCCGGGGATGGGCGCGCTCGGGATCGGGGGCGCGGTGCCGAGATACTCGCGCACCAGCTGGTCGATCGACGGCTCCACCCCCGGCTGCGCGTCCGCCTGCAGCGCACGCAGATACCCGTAGCGCTGCTCGGTCAGCCGCCGCGAGTCCTCCGCCGTCCGCAGGATCGTCGGGCGCAGGAAGATCATCAGGTTGGTCTTGGTCCGGCTCCGCGCTTTCGAGCGGAACAGGTTGCCGAGGCCGGGGATGTCGCCAAGCAGCGGGATCTTCTCGATCGTCCGCCGCTCGTCGTCGCTGAGCAGCCCGCCGATCACCACGATCTGGCCGTCATCGGCCGAGAAGGTGTTCTCGATCCCGCGCTTGTTGAGGATCAGCTCTTGGTTGGTGGTCGACACTGGCCCCGCGATCGAACTCACCTCGAGTCGCACGAACAGCTTGATCGCGCCCGAGGCGTTGATCTGCGGCTTCACATCGAGGCTGATGCCCACATTCTCGCGCTGGACGGTGCGGAACGCGTTGTCGAGGTTGTTCGACGCGAGGCTCAGCGCCTGCCCGGTGGTGATCGGGATCTCCTGCCCCACCAGGCTGTGCGCCTGCTGGTTGTCGAGCGTGACGAGGTGCGGTGACTGGAGCAGGTTCGAGGCGGTGTCGCTCTTCACCGCGTTGAGGATGCCCGCGAACAGCGTCTGCCCGATCGTCCCCGCCGCCCCCGCGAAGCCGCCATCCGCGCCGAGGATCGAGCTGATCGCGGACTGCGCGAGCGAGTCGCTGATGCCGCTGTTGGTGGTCGTGACGGTAGTAGTGCCGTTCACGGTGGTCGTCGCGGTGTTGAGCCGCCGCGCGGCGACCGCGCCCGCGATGGTGAGCAGGTTGGGGACCGAATTCGAGAAGCTGGTGGCGGCGAACGCGCCACCGTTGAGGTTGCCGAGCAGCACCTGCGCGCCCAGGCGGCTGGCGGTCGCGTCCGAGACCTCGGCGACGATCGCCTCCACCTGCACCTGCTGGCGGCGGGTATCGAGCTGGCGGATGACGTCGGACAGCTGGCGCTGAATTTCGGCTGGCCCGGCGATCACGATCGCGTTCGCGCCCGCGAAGCGAGTGACGACAGCGGCAGTACGCCCGCCCTGCGTGGTGATCGCGGCCTGCGCGCCGTTCGGATTGCCGCTGGAGGATTGGATAGGCGCAGATTGCTGAACCGTCTGGAGCGTCGAGACACTGTTATACGACGTGCCTGTTCCCGACCCGCTGCTCGCCTGACTGAAGTTGCCGCGCGACAGCGTGGTTTCCTGGATCGGATCGGGCTGCTGCCCGACCAGCTGCTGGAGCACGGGGAGCAGCTGTTCCGCGTCCGCGTTCTCGAGGAACACGACGCGGATCTCGTTGCCGTTGCGCGCCTTGCGGTCGAGCTCCTGCGCGACGTTCGCGAGCCGCGCGACAGTGGCCGCGTCGCCGCGGATCAGCACCGAGTTGCTGCTCTCCACCGCCGTCACGGTCGCGCCCTGCCCCGTGCCCGTCGGTGCCGCCTGCCCGCCCGCGCCCGCGCCGCTCAGCCCCTGCAACGCGGCGGCGATCTCGCGCGCACCCGCATTCTGGAGCGCGACCACCCGGGTTGCGTCGTTGATGCTGTCGATCCGGCGCAGCACTTCGCGGATGCGGCGGATGTTGTCGGCGAAGTCGACGATCACCAGCGTGTTGCCCGCGCGGTTGGCGGTCGCGGAGCCTTGGCTGCTGACCAGCGGGCGCACCGTCTCCAGCGCGCTGGTGGCGTCGATCGAGCGGAGCCGGATAATGTCGGTGACGAGGCTGTTACGCCCCGCCCCGCTCGTGCCGACCCGCGAAGGAGCCTGCGCGGCGTTGTCGATCGGCTGCACGCGGAGCGCGCCACGCCCGGTCGGCACCGCGACCAGCCCGTTGGCGCGCAGGGTGGAGAGGAACACCTCGAAATATTCTGACTTGCTGAGCGGGTGGTTGGTCACCACCGTCACCTTGCCCTGCACCCGGCTGTCGATGATGAAGGTGCGCCCGGTCACCTTGGCGGCATCGGCGATGAACGCGCGCATGTCCGCGTCGCGGACATTGAGCGTGGTCTGCGCGGCCAGCGGCGCGGCGAGCGCGAGGCAAGCGAGCACGGCGAGGCGCTTCACTGGGCGGGCGCGATCGGTACGGTCAGCGGGGTCAGCGCGCCGCCGCGCTCGACCGTGATCGGCAGCGCGCCGCCATGAACAAAGTCGCGCGTCACCGCATCGAAGTCGTTCGCGCCCGTCACCGCGTGGCCGTTGATCGCCAGCAGCACGTCGCCCTCGCGCAATCCCGCCGCGCGGAACGCGTTCCCGGCCCCCCGCGGCCGCACCACCAGCCCGGTCAGCTGACCGCCGCTGAGCCGGGGCGTGAAAAGGATGTCCGACTTGAGTTGCGCGACCGGCACCGCGCCTGGCGCAGCCTCTCCGGGCGGCGGCGATCCGGCCAGCGGCGTACCCGCAGGCACAGGCGCGACCGGCGTCGGAGTGGCCCCCGACTGGTCGAGATACAGATCCTCGGGCGCGACCCCGCGAGCGACCGTCACATGATCGAACGCGACCGACTTGAGCAGGACGCCGGGCACGATCTCCTCGCCGACCGCGATGCTCTTCTGCACCCCGTCGGGCCCGGCGATGATCGCCGACCCGCGCCCGGTCGCCTCGTCGATGCGCGTGCCGTACAGCTTTAGCTGGAGCGAGGTCACCACCGCCGGGCCCTTCTGCGCGCCGCTGACACGAAAGAACGGGTCGAAGCTCCGTAGCAACGCGGTCGGCGCGGGCGGGACGACCGGCTGCGCGGGTCGCCAGTCGCCGAGCGGGCCGACCGGCGTCACGATCGCCCAGAACAGCCGCGCGGTCTGCGCCGCCAGCCCCGCGAGCAGCAGCAGCTCGCCCGCCGAATACGGGTTCACCGCCGGCACTCGTTTCAGCCACCGACGCGCGCGGGCGTCGAGTCTCAACCGCATCACCACTCCCCACGCCCCTGCCGTGCGTTCTTAACGATTTCGTCGCGCGTGGCTAGACTTGGCAAGCGGCGGTCGGGGCTGGCAAGATCGCGCGCATGGACGCGATCGCCCCACCCCGCTCCGGTCTCGATGGCGAACCGATCGTCCGCTCGATCCTGTCGCATTCCGGTGTGCAGCGGGTGCCCAGCCCCAAGCTGACGCTGTTCATCAAGCGCGCGTTCCTGTCGCCCCAGCTATGCCGGGCGCTGATCGAGCGGATCGACGCGGGCCGGCGACCGTCGACGATCGCCGACCATCTCGACGAGGACGCGTTTCGTACCAGCGAGACCTGCGACCTCGCGGCCGCCCAGCCCGCGGTGGCAGAGGTCGAGGCGGCGATCACCGCACTGATCGGGCTCGACCCCGCGCATGGCGAGCCGATCCAGGGCCAGCGCTACGCGGTCGGACAGGAGTTCAAGGGCCATACCGACTATTTCGAGCCGACCGGCGCGGACTATCAGCGCTATTGCGGGGTGGCGGGCAACCGCACCTGGACGGTGATGATCTACCTGAATGAGCCGGAGGCTGGCGGCGCGACCCGATTTAAGGCGGCGGACAAGATCATCCAGCCGGAGACCGGCAAGCTGGTCGCCTGGAACAACCGCCGCGCGGACGGGACGCTCAACCCGGCGACGATCCATTCGGGCATGAAGGTGCGCGCGGGAGTGAAGTATGTGGTGACGAAATGGTTTCGGGAGCGGGTGTGGGGGTGACGGCGACATCAGCGACAGTTGACTTCACTTTTGGACCAATCCCCGTCATGCGCCGCGATCTGGAAATAGAGTTT
>CAXSEO010000063.1:0-8570 GCA_964235525.1 uncultured Sphingomonas sp.
CATCCTCGAAGGACTCCTCATCGGCCTCTTCCGGGTCCTCATCGTCGTCATAGTCTTCCCGGTACGTCATGTCGCACGCGAAGCGGTCGGAGGGGTCGGCCTCGAATGGCCTGATGGTGACGTTACCGTGGCCGCCTTCGTTGTTGACCCAGTCGCCCTCGGGCAGATCGGCCGCGAGATCTCCGAGGTAATCGTGGAGCCTCAATGGGCGGCCGTCGTTCAGGAACCCGATCGCCACCATCGGTAACGTGGCCTCGTCGCGCCCGTCCCGGTATCGCACGCTCTCGAGGCTCGTTTCTCCGGAGTCACCGCCACCGTCGAGTTCATAGATGATCTCGGCGATGTCGAGCGCGCGCAGCAGGGCGGCGACCCGATCCGGCAGCTCGGCCTGGGGTTCGATAAGCGGCAGGGTTGAGGCATCGACCATGACGAACTCCTCGTTGTGATGCTCGGTCGCACGGGCGGCGGACCGGCTGATGGATGGTATCGGGCGAGGCTCAGGGCCGCGGTTGCCGTGGCCGATGCGGCGGCTGAGGAAGAACGACGCTATCGCCTGGCCCGCGCTGCTGCCTGAGCGGGGCTCGTTCTCGAGTGCGGTGTCGGCCGCTCCAGTCACGTGGAGCGAGCGGTTCCGCACGTCAGCTCGATTGGCGGAGGTCGCCGCTCAGGTCGTGCCCGAGGTGTGGATACCGATGGCAAGCAGGTCGCCCAGGCTGCTGACGGCGGTGCTCGCCGGGAACTGATCGGGCCGTACGAGCGCCGGCGGCTGCGCCTGCCGCCCAAGCCCGGGGTGCGCGTCGCGGCCCAGCCTCACGAGAGCGGTAATCGCGCGCTCCTGCGCCTTTGCGAGCGCCGCGGTTCGCTTCTCGTCGAACCAGCCCTGTGCCAAGAATAGCGGGGCGTTGCCGACCCGGTCGGGTTCCCTGTGCGAGGCGAGCCACTGCGCTGCCTCGACGTGGCTCGAGAAGCGGAACAGCGAACGACCGGAGCGGTCCAGGACATAGGCGCGCCCGTCGACGCAAAATCGGACCGCGTAGGTGCGGGTGTGCATGTGGACATAGGGTCCGCACCAGCGGTCCGCCTCAAGCACGCCGCGGGGGATATCGAGCCGATTGGCAAAGCGAGGCAGCGCCTGACGAGCGAGTTCAAGCCCCGCGAGGAAATCGCGGCCCGCGCCGTCCGAGGTCACCGAGTGGCTCTCGACGACACTAGCGAGGTAACAGAGCACGGCCGTGACCGCGGTATCGTAGGGCTTGCGCGCCGTCTTGCACGAGTCCCACCCTAGATACTCCGCGCCGAAGTGCGGGTCGGCGCTGCGGACCCGGAAAAGTTCGAAGGTATCATGCCCACGGTCGTCGACGTCGGTGCCGTTGAAGGCGAGCCGGTCGCCGGACACCTCCGGCCGACTATGCGGCGTGGCCGCCCCATCGCAGATCGCGATCTCGTAGCGATGCTGGGCGTCGGCTAAGATGGCGAGCACATCGGCGCTGACCTGCGCGAACTCCTCGGCGTCCAGGTCGCGCGTTTGCGTCCAGTAGTGCGTGTAACCCATGGTGATGCCTTCCCGTCCGGCTGACTCACCACTCGCTTTCCCTCTTCACTCCTCTGAGCTACCGAGATAGCTCGGCTGCCCATTCAAATGGTCGGTATGGAAGACGGAAGCGGGTCGGGACCTGGATGCCTGATTGGTCCTTGAGACGGAGAAGCCGTTACCGGGCGAAGGCGAACAGGACCTTCACCAACAAGTGCCGGTGAGCCTGGGATTTAACATAAGATCTATTATCAATCTCGCGTCGGGAACCGCGTTTCGCGGCAGTCCCTTCATTCTTCCCTATGTCGCGAGCAAGGGCGCGGTGATGACGATGACCCGCGCGCTGGCCCACGAGCTGGGCGGTGACGGGATTACGGTCAACGCGGTCTCGCCCGGGTACACACTGACGCAATCGAACCTCGACAACACTGAATATATGGACGCGGTCCGGCCCGGCGTGCTCGCGTTACGCGCCCTGAAGCGCGACGCCTGGCCGGAGGACGTCGTCGGGGCGGTCGCGTTCCTGGCGGGCGACGACGCGCGTTTCATCACCGGACAGATCCTCGCCGTCGACGGCGGGGCTGTCTACCACTGAGGAAGCTGGATGGCTGGGTCGTATCTGGATCGTGCGCGCCTCGACGGCCGCGGCATGGTCGTGCTTGGAGCGGGAGCGGGGATCGGCGCCGCCTGCTGTCATGCGCTGGCGGACGCAGGTGCCGCACTGCTCTGCGTCGATCGTGATGCCGCTCTTGCCGCAGCGATCGCAGACGCGACCGGCGGGCACCCGCTCGCCGCCGACGTGACCGGCGACGAGGGCATGAGCCGCGTCTTCGCGGCGGCGGACGAGATCTTCGCCGCGTCCCTGCGCGGCGTCGTGGACGTGGTGGGGGTCGCCGACATCGCGCCGATCGGCGATTTCGACCAGGCGAGATACAAGGCCCAACTCGACATCGTGCTGACGCATGCGCTGCTGGCGATCCAGCACGGTGCCCCGCGGATCGCGCGCAACGGCGGCGGCGCGATGACGTTCATCGGTTCGATCTCGGGCATCTTCAGCGTGCCGGGGCAGGCGATCTACGGGATGAGCAAGGCCGCGCTGCATCATCTGGTGCGCTGCGCGGCCCATGAATACGGCCCCAGCGGGGTGCGGATGAACGTCGTCGCCCCAAGCTCCACCAGAACGCCGCGGCTGATTAACAAGTTCGGACCGGATTACTGGGACCGAGTCGCAGCCCAGGCTCCCTTGCGCCGGGCCGGCGAGGTGGAGGATGTCGCATCCGCGGTGTTGTTCCTGCAGTCCGATCTGGCCAGCTATGTCACCGCCAACCAGCTGGTGCTCGACGGCGGCTGCAGCGCCGTCGCGCCGATCGCGACCTAGCGCGCCAGACTGGCGCCGAGTTCGGACGATATCTCCGGTGCCAGCCCTTGCGTGATCACCACGAGGCGCGATCGGTGATCCGCCGACGGCCAGCGGGGCAGCCGCTCGGGTGGGTAGAGGATGTGCCGCACCCCGTGCACGGCGACCGGCTCATCGACACCAGCCAATGCGAGAATAGCCTTGAGCCGAAGTATCTGTGGGCCATGCTCCTGAAGAAAGCGGCGCAGAACCGGTTGCGTCTTGGTCCAGTCGAGCGGCTCATCGAAGGTGAAACTGGCGGAGTCGATGTCCGACATATGGTGGTGCCGGTGCGCGGGTTGCTCCGGTCTGGCGAGCAGGGCCGTGCCGAACAACTGCTCGCCCAGTATAGCGCGCGCAGTCGCTCCGGGCGAGACCGACAGCATCGGCGCATCCGGATTGAGCGCGCGGACGGCGGTGATCAAGTCCGGAGACGGCGGGACGAGGTCGGTCTTGGTCAGCAACAGGCGGTCAGCCACGGCGACCTGCTCCCGCGCCTCGTGGAAGCGCGACAGCGTTTCGCGACCATGCTCGGCATCGACCGCCGTCACCACCGGCCCGAGCTGAAAGCCCTGCTGGCGCATCGGGCCCGACCCGATCGTCTGCAGCACCGGAGCAGGCTCGGCCAGGCCGGTCGTCTCGAGCAACACGGCTTCGAAGGTCGGGATCAGTCCACGACGGCTCTTCAGCGTCAGGTCTCGCATGGTCGCTTCGAGATCGCTGCGGACGGCGCAGCAAACGCACCCTCCGCCCAGCAGCGTCACTCCCTCGGCCACGCCCTCGATCAGGTCATGATCGATGGCGATGTCGCCAAACTCGTTGACGATCACCGCCGTCGGCGGCAACTCGCCGCTCCGCAACAGCGTGTTGACGAGGGTCGATTTGCCGCTGCCAAGGAAACCGGTCAGTACCGCGACCGGCACGGAAGCGAAAACCGGGGTCATGTACGGGTCGCCAATCGCGCAGTTACTTCGGCGGGGCGAGCCGCGCGTACATGTCGCTGTCCGGCGGAACTTCGTGCGCCTGAAAGTACACGCCGCCGACATCGTCGGTGCCGAAATAGTTCATCTTAATGCCGTCGGTCGTCTCGGACGCACCGATCACTTGATACCCGCGAGCGTGCATCCAGGCCGCGACCTGGTCCATGTCGTGGACGTCATAGCCGTAGTGCCAGACACCTTCGCCCTTTTGATCGAGGAATCGTTGCGGGATGCTGTCGCCGCGTACCGGCTGGAAAATCTCCATCCCGATCGCACCGAACTGTCCCCAGGCGACCTCGTAGATGTGATCGTCGACGGGATTGTTGAAATGATGGCGCCATTTGAATGCCATGAACTCGTCGCTTGGCAAGGTGAACCGGCGGAACGGCCCCAATCCCATCGCCGTGTAGCGCTGAATCGCCTCGTCGATGTCGCGCACCACGACCCCGATATGGGTGAAGTTCGTCCAGGGATTACCTTCCTCGATCACGCCGACCTCCACTCTTGCACCGGCGCGCGCCGCCGATCAAATTACATGGCGATTGCCTAACGCTCTTCCATGGAAGATACAAGGGATGAGCCTCTGGTGAAGAATCGGGAGCAGGATGCCGCGCCAATCGGTAACGCCGTCTTTCGTTCCAAAACGACCCGGCGTCGCCCGATGGGCGACCGTCGTCGCCGGCGCGCTTGGCGTCGGGCTGGGCGAAGGTATCTTCCTCATCTATGCGTTCGGCGTGCTCGCGCCGGCGATCGCTCGCGACCTGGGCTGGAGCCGAACGGTGTTGAACAACGCCGTGACCTGCGCGCTTCTCGGCACGGGTGTTGGCGCCATCGCACTGGGGCGCCTGATCGCGATGCGCGGGGTACGAGCGCCGTCGATCGTGATGGTCCTGCTGTTCGGGGCGACGATCGCCGCCATCGCCGCCCTGCCCGCCAGTCCCTGGCTGCTGCTGCTCGACTTCGCGTTGTTGGGCCTGTGCGGGGCCGCCGCGACCGCGATGCCGTACGCGATCGCGATCGCGGGATTGTTCGATCGGCGTCGCGGACTTGCACTTGGGATCGTCATCGCCGGTGGCGGGGTTGGTTCAACGATCGCGCCCCTGCTGTCGCGGATGGTGCTGGCGCGGCTTGGTTGGCGTGAGACGATGGTCGCGCTGGCCGTCCTGTTCGGGCTGGTGCCGGTCATAGGCCTGGCTCGGTTCGTGCCGGCCGACGCCGGGGTCGCTCGCGACAGCATGCAACCCGGCTTCTGGCGGACGCAGCTGCGGGATCGGTGCTTCTGGACCATCGTCGCGGCGGTAGCCGGTAACTCGATCGCGGCGATCGGCATGATGACCAGTCTCGTGCCAATTCTGACCGACAGGGGCGTCGAGGCGAGGACTTCGGCGATGGTGCTGTCCGTAGCGGGAGCCGCGTCGTGGTTCGGTCGGCTCGCGTCCGGCTGGTTACTGGACCGGCTGTTCGCGCCCTGGATCGGAGCGGGAATCTTCTCGCTGGCGGCCATCGGAGTGGCCTTGCTGGTATTGGGGCCGGTTGCTGGCGCCAGCATCTTCCTGGGCGGCAGCCTGGTCGGTCTTTGCCTCGGGTCGGAGGCGGACCTTCTCGCCTATCTGGTGAGCCGCTATTTTCCGCTGCCTGCCTACAGCCGTATCGTGGGCGTCGGGTGGGTCGCTTGGGCGTGGGGAGGCGGCGTCGGAAACTGGCTTGCCGGCCGCTCCTTCCTCATGACGAGGTCCTACGTCGCCGCCGCATCGCTGTTCTTGATCATGTTGCTGGGAGCCGCCGCGGTGCTGTTGCTGCTGCCTGTATACCGCTTCCCGCCCGCAAGCGAACCGGCGCGGGCCTGAGGTGGCCATCCAAACCAGCTGTCCTTCCACGCGCCGAGGGGCTATCGTTGGTTAGCAAACCGGGTCTGGTGCGGACACCTCTGTCCGACGCTCGCCTACTCGCGAACTGGCTCGCATGTGGCGGTTGGCGGTGGCTTCTGAAACGTGTACATCTAGATTGACAAAGTTCTTCCGTGGAAGATAAGTGCGCGTTGTTGCCGGTCGGGCGACAGGCAAGGGAGGATCATGATGGCCGGTGTCGACGGGCAGCTCGCGATTGCTGAGAACAAGAACTTCGAGCTGGTCGCCTATCATCCGATGAGCAAGCGGCCCAACTTCAAGATGGGCATGCAGGTCGTCGATGATCGCTGGTATCTTTATACCGGCCATTTCTGGCATAATGGCTGGTCGGTGGTCGACGTCACGGACCCATATCATCCCGAACCGAAACTGTTCTGGGAAGGACCAAAGCACAACACCTGGACGAACCAGGTGTCGGTCGCCGAAGGCAAGCTCATCACCGCGCTGGAGAAGATCGGTACCTGGCTGGCACCCGATCGGGCTGCGCTGTGGGGCTATCAGGAAGGGTTGCCCAATGATGAGGGCGTTCTGATCTGGGACATCAGCAAGCCGCTGGAGCCGGAACTGCTAAGCCATTTTCACACCGGAGGGTTTGGCACGCATCGCAATTTCTATGACGGCGGTCGTTACCTGCACCTCGCCGCCAACATGGCGGGCTATCGATCGAACATCTATGTATGCCTCGACATCTCCGACCCGCGCAATCCCGTCGAGGTTTCACGTTTCTCGATGCCAGGTCAGTTGATCGAGGACGACCGCGGCATCCCGATCCAGAAGCTGGGTTCCCTGCACGGGCCCGCTTATGTCGAGAATGGTCGAGCATGGCTGCCCTACGGCCGGTTCGGCGGCGTGCTGCTCAACGTGGAGGACCCGGCCAAGCCTGCCTTCATCAGCCAGTTCAGCATCGGCGATTTCGGCAGCATCATTGGCTGCCACACCTACCTGCCGCTGGCGGACCGGAAGATGGCGATCCTCACCACCGAGGCCATCCTGGAGGACAATCGCGACTCGGCGAATCTCGTCGCGCTCATGGACATGACCGACGAAGCGAACCCGCGCGCGATGTCGATCCTGCCCACGCCGATCCCGAGCCATGACGCGCCCTACACCAGCTACGCGCAACGCGGCGGCAAGTTCGGCCCGCACAACATCCATGTCCCCAGTCATCAGCCCTGCCTGGCGAAGATCGGCAACCTGCTGCACATCACCTATTTCGCGGGCGGCCTGCGCAGCTTCGACATCAGCGATCCGTACCAGCCGCGAGAAGTCGGATATTTCGTGCCGGCGGATCCCGACGAGCGGCTGAGCAGGCCATATCTGCCCACGAATCTTGTGCCGCAGTTGGAAGACGTGCTGGTCGATGCGAGAGGGTTCATCTATGTCGGTGACCGCACGCGCGGGCTGACGGTCCTTCGCTGGACGGGTCCGGATTTCGGGTAGACGTGGCGACGATGAGTCGCCGCTCGCAACCGTCGATCGAACTCGGGCAGCGACAAGGTAGAGCACCTGTTCTACTCCTCCCGCTGACTATCCGTAACTTCCGCCATGCGCTCCAGCTCGCGCAAGATTTGGTAGACGAAGGTCTCTCCAGCCGCGCGCAGCTCCGGGGGCAGGGTCCGGAGCGCGCTATCGAACGCGAACAGGTCTCCGATCGCCGCGCTCGCGGCTTCCGCGATCTGCACCCCGCGCGCGGTAAGCTGAACCAGAAAGCCGCCACCATGAAGCGGATCGGGTAAGCGCTCCACCAGACCCTTGGCGATCAATCTGTCCACCTGCTTCGTGATCGCGCCGGACGACAGCAGCAACGCCCGAAAAAGATCGGTCGGCCGACGCGCATAGGGCCGACCCGCACGGCGGAGCGCGAGAACGACCCGCATTTCCGCGCCGCTGACGTCGAACTCGCTGCGAAGCATCCGGTCATGGAGCGCCTCGACCATCCTGCCCAGCCGGATGAGGCCGATGGACAGCAGCATGGCATCGGTCGACGGTGCCGGCAGTTCGTGCCGCCATGATGCCGCGACGTGATCGAAGTGACTCGACCTCGTCGATGGCTGAGCAACCAGCTCCGGCCCCCGGGCTTGGCGGTTCGGCATGGCGGGGTCCTTCCGTCGCTTGGCGTACGCCACCGTTGAGAACACAAGCGCCGGTTTCCTACAAGCGGCAGCGACAATCGCCCGTCCCGCCTGAGCGGGACCGGGTCGCCGATCGGTCTGAATCAACGACGGCGGATCGCCGTCACCCCGGCAAGCGTCCACGACCGGCGACAAGGCAAAGGATTACCTTGCGGACCGGACGTCTATGGAAGTGACGCGACCGACATCCTCCGCCCGCTAAGCACAGCTAGACGGAGCATCCCCGCTACGCGGCAACGCTGGCCTCTTCGCGCGTCGACACCGTGGCGCGCGAATGGGTCGGCACCATGGCCCGCCATCCCGCAGCCGGCACCAGCCCTTGCGTGCCGAAGATGCGCATCGGATCGGCATCGAGCCCGACAGGATCACCGCCGGTTTCCGACGTCTTGGCGATGCCGAGCAGCGTACGATACAGCCGCGCGATCGCCACGTCCGCCGGGCACAGATTCTCGATGCTCCGGTCTTTCAGCGCGCCAGCGGACATGATCACCGCCGCGTCCTCCTGACTGAAGCTGTGGAAGCCGGAGAAGGTCTCGCCGCGCCGCATCGCCGCACGATCCTGTTTGAACCCGTTCTTGACGGACGGCTTGTTCGGGTCGTCGATCGTGTCCCAAGTCATCCCAA
>CAXSEO010000064.1:0-8536 GCA_964235525.1 uncultured Sphingomonas sp.
GCTCCAAGATTTCGGGCGCAATGTGCTGCATCATCGGCGCATGCGCGCCGCGCACCAGCAGCGTCAGCACCCCGTCCTGCTTCTTGCCTACTGGAAAGCGGATCGATTCGGGCGCGCTCACCCCCGCGAGCTTCGCGCCGACGATCTCGGGCCAGCGGCTGACCACCGAGCTCTGCACGAAGCCGAAGCGGCGGAAGGCGGCGCGGCCGATGTCGGGGAGCAACTCGGCGACCTGGCGCGAGCGGTTGGCGCGGACGGGTTCCGGCGGTGGCACGCGCTTGCTCATCCGCCGCTCCATGCCATAGCGCGCCCGTGCCGCTCAAGCGCCCATCCGCGATCGAGCCATTGTTGCTCGAATGGTACGACCTGCACCGCCGCGAGCTGCCGTGGCGCGCCAAGCCGGGCGAGGCGGCGGACCCGTACCGGGTGTGGCTGTCGGAGGTAATGCTCCAGCAGACGACCGTTGCCACCGTCCGCCCGCGTTTTCAGGCGTGGGTCGCGCGCTGGCCTGATGTGGCGAGCCTCGCGGCGGCGGACGAGGCGGCGGTGATGAGCGCCTGGGCGGGGCTGGGATATTATGCGCGGGCGCGCAACCTGGTGCTGACCGCGCGGGCGGTGGCGGCGGCGGGCGGGTTCCCGACGACCGAGGGCGAGCTTCGGCGCCTGCCCGGCTTGGGCAACTATACGGCGGCGGCGGTGGCGGCGATCGCGTTCGGCCAACGAGCGGTGGTGGTCGACGCGAATGTCGAGCGCGTGGTCGCGCGGCTCGCCGCGATCGACGCGCCGCTGCCCGGCGGGCGAGCGGCGATCCGCGCGGCGGCGGATGCGGTGACGCCGGAGACCCGCGCGGGCGACTTCGCGCAGGGGATGATGGACCTTGGCGCGACCATCTGCACGCCCCGCAAGCCGCGTTGCCTGCTGTGCCCGCTCGATGGGGAGTGCGCGGCTCAAGCGACCGGCGCGCCCGAGGCGTTCCCGGTCAAGGCGGCGAAGAAGCCGCGCCCGCAGCGGTATGGGACGGTGTTCTGGCTGGAGCGGGAGGTACTCGCCAACAACTCCCCACGACAGCTCCCCGGCGAAGGCCGGGGCCCAGTCACGATGGTCGGGCCGAGTGGGTCTTCTTCGGCAAGCGTGGCGTTGCTGGGCCCCGGCCTTCGCCGGGGAACTCCCAATTCTGAAGCGGCTGTGTCGAGTTCCGCCCAGAATCAGATCATCCGCGAGGTGCTCCTCCTCCGTCGCCCCTCGCGCGGCCTCCTCGGCGGGATGCGCGCATTGCCGACTGGCGCATGGGTCGACGTGCCGCCAGGGCTCGAGGGCGCGCCCGCCGCCGCCGACTGGCGGGTGCTGGCCGAGACGGTGGAGCACGGCTTTACCCATTTCACCCTGCAACTCGCGCTTGCGGTGGGCGAGGCGCGCGAGCATGTCGACGGCGAATGGTGGCCGATTGACCGGCTGGACGAGGCGGGGCTGCCGACGCTGTTCGCGCGCGCGGCGGAGGCGATGAGGAGAGGGCGATGAAAACCATACGCTGGATCGGGACGGCAGCGCTCGCGCTCGCGGCGACAGTCGCTGGTGGACAGGCGCTGCGCGCGCCGCACGTGGTGCCGGTGCCGGTGCCGCGGATGCCGATCCCGGTCTCCGCGCTGCTGCCGCAGACCAGCGCGCTGTTCGATGGCTATGTCCGCGATGGCAAGATGCCCGGCATCGTCGGCGCGTTCGGCGCGGGCGACGGGCCGACGCTGTTCGTCACCGCCGGGCGCATCGCCGACGGCGCGAAGGCGCCCGCCGCCAACCCCGATTCGCTGTGGCGCGTCTATTCGATGACCAAACCCGTCACTGCGACCGCCGCGATGATCCTGATCGAAGAGGGCCGGATGGGACTCGACGACCCGGTCAGCAAATATATCCCCGCCTTCGCGCATATGCGGGTGCTCACCGACCCCGACCATTCGCTCGCCTCGCGCCCCGCCGCTCGCCCGATCACGATCCGCAACCTGCTGACCCACACCGCCGGGCTCGGCTATTCGATCATCACCAGGGGACCGCTGCTGCAGGAATATGAGCGGCTCGGCATCGAGCCGGGCGCGATCAGCCCGATCGTCGAGGCCAAGATGCGCGCCGCGCGCCCGCGCTCGCTGGCCGAGTTCGCGGACCGGGTCGCGACCCTGCCGCTGATCGCGGACCCGGGGACCAAATGGAGCTATTCGATCGGCCTCGACGTGATGGGCCGGGTGATCGAGGTCGCGTCGGGCCAGCCGTTCGACACCTTCGTCAACACGCGCATCTTCGCCCCGCTCGGGATGCGGTCAAGCTATTGGCAGGTGCCGCCAAGCGAGGCGGGGCGACTGGCGACCAACTATGCATTCATCGGCGAGAATCCGCTCGTGCCCGACGCCAAGGGTGAGACTCGCGTGGTCGTCGACCCGGCAGCGACGTCGGTGTACCTTCAGCGACCAAGCTTCCCCTATGGTGGCGCGGGGCTGGTGATGAGCGCGCGCGATTACGACCGCTTCCTGCACATGCTCGCAGTTGGCGGATCGCTGGGCGGCGTCCAGATCATGAAGCCGGAGACGGCGGCGCTGATGATGAGCAACCTGCTGCCCCCCGGCGTCCAGTTCACCGGCATCAGTGCTGCGACCGGCGGCACGCACGGCCCCGCGATGGGCTATGGCGCGGGGGGGTCGGTGACGCTGGTCGACGTGCCGGGCGGGCCCGGCAAGGGCACCTATGCGTGGGGCGGGGCGGCGGGCTCGATCTTCTGGATCGACCCGACCCGGCGGTGCCGCGCGACGGTGATGGTGAACTACTTCCCCGCCGATCGCTGGCCTATCCGCACCGAAACCGGCCGCGCGCTGCAGGCCGACGCGGCGCGCTTGGCCCGATGAGCGAACCCGGCTTCACCGGCGGCACGCTCGACCGCGCGGACCGGCTGCGCCACGACGATGCCGCTCTGGCGGCAGCGATGGCGGACCGGCGCGCGCGGCTGCTGGTGCTGGGCGCGGGCTATCAGCCGAGCATCACCGACAACGGCCGGCTCGGCTGGACAACGCTGGCGGACGCACCCGCCGAGGCGGAGCTGGTGCTGCTCGGGCTGGACGGGGAAAGCTCCCGCTTTGCCGCGATCACCGGCGAGGCGGGCGGCGCGCCGTTCCGCTCGCCCGCGCTGCTCGGGGCGCTCGACGCGATGCTGCCGGGCGAGGCGGCGACTTGGGCGGCGGCGCGCGCGGTGCTCGACTGGCACGCACGCCACCGCTTCTGCGCCAATTGCGGGAGCGCAACGGCGGTGTTCCGCGCGGGCTGGGGACGCAGATGCCCTTCCTGCGCGACCGAACATTTCCCGCGCACCGACCCGGTGGTGATCATGCTCGCTGAGCATGACGGCCGTGCGCTGGTTGGTCGTCAGCGTAGCTGGCCGGCGGGGCGCTATTCCGCGCTCGCGGGGTTCCTAGAGCCGGGCGAGTCGATCGAGGAAGCGGTGCGCCGCGAGGTGCTGGAGGAAGCGGGGGTGCGCTGCGGCGCGGTGCGCTACCTCGCCAGCCAGCCCTGGCCGTTCCCCTCGCAGCTGATGATCGCCTGCGTCGCCGAGGCGGAGGGCGACGCGATCACGCTGGATGCGAACGAGCTGGAGCACGCGATCTGGGTGACGCGCGACGAGGTCCTCGCCGCGCTGGCGGGTGATGGCGCGCGCTTCATCGCCCCACCCCGCTACGCGATCGCGCATACGCTGTTGCAGGCGTGGGCGGGGGCGTGACTCGGCGGATCAGCGTAGCTATGCGTTCTCCGGGCTAAGGAGGACGGACGAATGGCGACCGTGCTTGATCTGAACGCCGACTGGACGGAGCGCCTACGGCAAGTCGCGGTACGGAAAGAGCAAACGCCGGATCAGATAATTCGCGCGGCGCTCGAGCAGTATATTGAGCGCCAGGAAGCGCAGCGTGGCTTCGTTGAGGAGGCAGAGGCCTCTTGGGAACACTATCAACGGACCGGGCTGCACGTCACCGGAGACGAGTTTTTCGAGTGGCTCGGACGCTTGGGAACAGAGGCCGAGACAGACTTCCCTGAATGCCATACCTGAGTTTCGCCCAAGACTTCGGGCGCGGGATCAATCGATGCACTCGGTTCCTCTCCAAACGTGATCCAGCCGCGGCAGTACGCGCGCGCGAAGTAATAGATCGTGCGATCCGTCGGTTGACGATCAATCCCAAGGTCGGCCGACCTTGTCCGAGCGACCCGAAGCTGCGGGAGCTGGTCATCCCGTTCGGTAAGTGGGGCTACACCGCGCTCTACCGTCACGACCCGGAACGTGACGCCGTGATCCTGCTCGCCTTCCGCCACCAGCGCGAGGCCGGGTACGGCGACTAACCCCGCCGCCGCGCCTGCCGGTAAGTCCCCAGCATCCGCACCCATTTCGCATGGAACCCCAGTTCCTCCACCGCGCGGTCGAAGCCCGGGTCGCCCGGCTTGCCGTCGACATCGGCGTAGAACTCGGTCGCGGCGAAGCTGCCGCCGCGTTGATAGCTTTCCAGCTTGGTCATGTTGACGCCGTTGGTCGCGAAGCCGCCCACCGCCTTGTAGAGCGCGGCGGGGGTGTTCCTGACCTCGAAGATCAGCGTCGTCATCCACGCGCCCTCGCCGGTCGCGGGCTGTCCGCCGCGCGCGAGCGCGACAAACCTTGTGGTGTTGTGCTCCGCATCGGCGAGGTCGGTCGCGAGCAGGTGGAGCCCGTACAGCGCGGCCGCGCCCGGCGGGGCGAGCGCGGCGACCGCGGGGTCGGCGGGCTCCGCCGCGCGCGCCGCCGCGCCCGCCGTGTCGGGATAGGCGATCGCGCGGATGCCGTGCGCCTTCAACCAGTGGCGGCATTGGCCCAGCGCCTGCGGGTGGCTCATCGCCTCGCGCACGTCGCCGAGCGTGCCCGTGCCCATCAGTGCGTGGCGGATGGCGAGGAAATGCTCGGCGGTGATGACCAGTCCCGATTCGGGGAGCAGGAAGTGGATGTCGTCGACCCGGCCATGCAGCGAATTCTCGATCGGGATCAGCGCGCGGGCGGCGCGTCCGTCGCGCACCGCGTCGATCGCGTCCGCGAAGTCGAAGCATGGCAGCGGCAGCGCGTCGGGGAACGCCTCAACCACCGCGAGGTGGCTGTTCGCGCCGGGCGCGCCCTGGAACGCGACCGTGTGGTCGGGGTCGGCGAGCGCGGCTGCGGTCATCGCCGCGACCAGCGGGCGCGCGGGCGCGGGGTAATCCTGCATCAATCGGGCGCTACCGGGCCGGTTCGCGACGGGCAAGCGCGGCTTGCGAGCGTGCGCGGTGGTATCTATGGACTCGCATGGATCAAGACTGAAGGTTCACTGCCGCGATGGACATGAAGACCAACACGATCGCCGGATGGGCGCTGGGCGCGGGAATGGTCGCGCTCGCCTCGGCGATCGTCGGCGGGACGATCTACCATGGCGGCCGGCCCGAGAAGATGGGCTACCCGATCGAGGGCGTGGCGGACGACAGCGGCGGCGGCGAGGCCGCGCCGGTGCCGATCGCCGCGCTGCTCCCGACCGCCGACGCGACCAAGGGCGCGGATGTGTTCAAGAAGTGCGCCGCCTGCCACACCGTCACGCAGGGCGGCCCGGCGGGGGTCGGCCCGAACCTGTACGGGGTGCTGGGCGACGCGGTCGGGCAGGGGCGCGGCTTCGCCTTCTCCAGCGCGCTGAGCGGCATCGGCGGCAAGTGGGATTTCGACAAGATCAACGCCTGGCTGACGTCCCCGCGCAAGTTCGCGAGCGGGACCAAGATGACCTTTGCCGGGCTGTCGAGCGCGCAGGACCGCGCCAACGTGATCCTGTATCTCAACCAACAGGGCTCCAACCTGCCGCTGCCACCGCCCCCCGCAGCTGGCGCGACCGCCGCCGCGCCGGGCAAGCCCGCCGACACCAAGGCGGCCGCGGGCGCGATCAAGAACGCTACCACCGGCTCGCCCACCGCCGACATCGCTGCCCACGGCACCCCTGCCTATGGCGCGCCCTCGGTCGACCCGGAGGCGACGATCAAGGGCGCGATGAGCAAGGGGTCGGGGAAGTAGCCGCTCTCCCTCTCCGCAGCGCGGGGGAGGACCGGGGAGAGGTGAGGCGCGCGTGCTGCCCGCATCCCGCATTTCCCCTCTCCCCAATCCTCTGCCCTGAAAGGGAGAGGGAGCACGCTTAGCCCTCCGGCGGCGACGGCTCGCGGTTCGCGCGCTCCTCGTAGAAGTTCCGCACCACGTCCCACGCTTCTTGCGCGGTCTCGACATAGGTGAAGATCGACAGGTCGCGCTCCGACACCACGCCTTCCTCGACCAGCGCGCGCCAGTTGATCACCCGGTCCCAGAACTCGCGCCCGAACAGCAGCACGGGCATCGCCGCGATCTTGCCGGTCTGGATCAGCGTCAGCAGCTCGAACAGCTCGTCGAACGTCCCGAACCCGCCCGGAAACGCCGCCAGCGCGCGCGCGTGGAGCAGGAAGTGCATCTTGCGAAGCGCGAAATAATGGAACTGCATCGACAGGCCGGGGGTGACATAGGGGTTGGGGGCCTGTTCGTGGGGGAGGACGATGTTGAGCCCGATCGACTCCGCGCCGACATCGCGCGCGCCGCGGTTGGCGGCCTCCATGATCGACGGGCCGCCGCCCGAGCACACCACGAAATGTCGCCGCCCCTGCTCGTCGCGCGGCAGCCGGCTGCTGATCTGCGCCAGCTCGCGCGCGATCTCATAGTAGCGGCTCTTGGCGACCAGCTTCTCCGCGATTGCCCGTGACGCATCGTCGTGCGCGAGGTCAAGCACCGCCTGCGCCTTGGCGGGCTCGGGGATGCGCGCGGAGCCGTAGAACACGAAGGTGGAGGCGATCTTCGCTTCCTCCAGGATCAGCTCGGGCTTGAGCAGCTCGAGCTGGAAGCGAACCGGGCGCAGGTCCTCGCGCAGCAGGAAGTCGAGGTCCTGGAACGCGAGGCGGTAGGACGGACTCTCGGTCTGCGGGGTCGAGACGGCGGCGGTGGCGTCCGCCGCCTCTTGGCTGGCGCGGCGGAACACGCGGGAGGGGACGCGGGTATCGGTCATCGCGCGGGCGGGTAGAGCAACGCGCGCGCTCGCGCTAGCGGCACAGCCCGGCGCGGTCGTCCTCCAGGTGCAGGTGGTTGTAGTGCGCGGCGTTGTAGTCCGGGCTGAGCACGGTGCCGAACCGATGGCAGGCGCTGGCGTGGATGGTCTGGAAGAAGCGCCGGGTGGCGGGGTCGGGCGAGGTCCAGTTACCGAGCACCGTCACCCGCCGCCCATCCTTCAGTAAGAACCCGCCGACGTCGATCGCATTGGCGAGCGCGTGGCCAGAGCGGCGGTCGCCGCCGCGCGCGGAGCCGATCACGTTGCGGCACGCATAGCTGCCGAACGTGTCGACCCGCGCCAGCTCGCTGCCGAGCAGCTGGTACGCGGCGGGCACGGCCCCGTTGCGCACCCACCCCGCGAACGCGCGCGCCTCGCCGCACCGCACCGCGCCGAGTCCGGTGGTCGGCACGCCGACATCGTCGAGCCGCACCGCTCCGACCAGCGCGCAGCCCTCGCCCAGCACCTGGTCGGGCAGCGGCGTGAACCGCACGCCCATGCGGGTGAGGTCGGCATGGCACGCCCGCGTCTCCGCCGTCGGAACGGCGAGCGGGCGGGACGGCGGCGCGGCAGGCGGCGTCGAGGGGACGCAGCCGGCGAGGGTGAGCGGGAGTGCGACGATACCTAACGCGACCGCGGGCCCTATTTGCCACAGGCCAGGCCATCCCCGGTCGTGCTGAGCGTGTCGACGCACCGCCGTTCCCTTCACACGGTCGATCAACGTCGGGCTTTGGCTAAGCAACGGCCGCTCCTCCTTCGTCACCCCGGCCTCGTGCCGGGGTCCAACGGTGTCCGCGCGCTTGCGTCACGCGACGTCCGCACGACGTTGGATGCCGGAACCAGTCCGGCATGACGGGTGGAGTTTACGGCGAGCGATCGTTTGTTGGAAGTCCAGCGGGATAGCTGACGGGACTTGCCCCGACTCTCGCTTCCCCCTACCGCCCGCGACGGGCCACGCCGTCCCAACGCGGCGCGTGCTCTCTGTGAGGAGAGTTACATTGACGGATACCGTACTCGCGCCCGCCCCGGGCGTCGTTTCCAAGCCTGCGCAAAAACCTGCGCGGCCGTTCTTCTCCTCCGGCCCGTGCGCCAAGCCGCCCGGTTGGTCCGCCGCCGCGCTCGCGACCGAGAGCCTTGGGCGCTCGCACCGATCGAAGCTCGGCAAGCAGCGTTTGCAATACGCTCTCGACCTGATGCGCGAATGCCTACGGCTTCCCGACACGCACCGGATCGGCATCGTCCCCGGCTCCGACACCGGCGCGTACGAGATGGCGATGTGGACGATGCTGGGCGCGCGCCCGGTCACCGCGCTCGCCTGGGAGAGTTTCGGTGAGGGCTGGGTGACCGACGCGGTCAAGCAGCTTCGCATCGAGCCGACGGTGATCCGCGCGGACTATGGCCAAGTGCCCGATCTG
>CAXSEO010000065.1:0-8513 GCA_964235525.1 uncultured Sphingomonas sp.
CCGAATGACTGGCAGCAAAGGTTCCACCCGCAAGGTCCATTTGCGACAACGTCCAGCCTCCGAATATGTCGCCGCTCGCGTTTGCGTCCCGCGGCATGGCGACCGTTCGCAAATGAGCGCCGCCCGGCGGCTGAGGAGACTGATCGGACATGATGTTCCTATGATTCTAAGTCAGACCACTTAGGTTGTCGAAAGGCAGGAGCTAAGCATCAGCAGGGTGCTGGCCCGTCCATCAAAGCGGAACAGCGGTCCACCTGCTGATTATCATCCCTCGACCTGCCGCGCGCGATTGCAGATCGCGGACAAGCTGGCCAGCGTCGCGGCCGACTGCTCCAGTGCACGCCTGGCCGACCCACCAAGCGCCACCTCCGCTCCGCGCAAGCTTTCCACACGCTCGATCAGCAGCGTGCCTTCGACGACCCCCGGCAGGAGCGGTTCTACCCCGCGCAACATCGTGAAACTCATACCAGCATGGACCGGGTCGTCCGACGTCGTGGCGGGTAGGCGCGCCAACCTGGCGGATGCGTCGCCCAGCACATGCATCAGGCCGATCGCGGCTGAAACCAGCGCCTTCTGCTCGTCCTCGGCCCCAGTGCCCGATCTTCCGAAACATTGCACCAGGCATCGCAGCAACAGGCCATAGGTCGCGCACGCGAAGTCGAGCAGCTGCGCGGCCTCCGGGGCATCGACGAACATTTGGTCTTCCGGCTCGGCTGGCCGGCGCAGCACAGGATTGTTCGCCACCGGCCAAGCCGGGACGAAGGCAGGATCCGCACGGGTGAGTTCGGCCAACTCATCACGGATCGCGAGAAAGCTTCGATAGTGCGAGGCGTCCCGGTCACCCGGCGAGCCCTCGCCTTGTTCCACCACCACATCAATCGCCTGCTCGGCGTCGACCAAGCTGGTGATCGGGCGAACACCTTCGAGGCTGATCGCCTCTGGGCCTAATTGGCTTGCGACGTCGCCCACGAACAGCGCGTCACGCCCGATCCGGCGATCGAGCGCGCGCAGGTTGGCGCGGATCGCATCGTAGAGATGGCCGATCGTGGCGTAATCCTGCGCGCTCGGCATCAGGCCGGGGCGCGCCTGCTCGCGGGCGTAGTCGGCTTGTTTGAACGACGCGCCGTCTTCGCCCGCAGTCCCTTGCGGCCGTTCAAGGAAGATGAAGTGCTCCAGTGTTTCGGCGTCGAAGCCGGTCAACCGCACGGCGACGCCCGATGGAAAATAGCCGGGCGCAACGGGAAACGCGGGCCGGCCGAAATGCGGTCGACCACCGACCGCCACGGTCAGGTTCGCGACCACGACCAGATGGCCCATCTCCTCGACGGCAACATCGATGATCGTCTTGCGCCAGCGCTCCAGTGCCTCGCCCTGCGCTTTCCCCACGCCGGGCTCGCCCGCCCGCTTCAGGCTGAATGCTGCGTAGAGGTAGCTGCACATCAACGTGTGCTCGATCTCCGCCGCCTCCGCCAACAGGTGCAGCAGTTGTTCGCGGGAGCCAAGAACAATGGCGGGCTCGTTCGCGCGCGCCGTTCCCGTGTCCGACCGATCGGGCCGGGCTTTCGGCTTCACCCGGTCACTCGCTCGTAAGACGTCGATCGCGCGTTTCCGCGCCAGACTTCCTCGGACAGCAGGGTCGCGAACCCAAGCCACGCCGCGAGCGGCATAGCCGTCACGGCGGCGATCCGGTCCTCCTTCCACGCGACCGCGACCAAGGCCATCGTCCCGGCCGTCATCGTAGCGGCCGCGGCCGCGCTGGACCCGAGCAGGTGCCTGCGAAAGAACAACTCGGTCCATCCGCCGATGGCTGCGCTGCTCGCGATCCAGAGCAGGACTGCGGCATCGCGCGCCGAGGATCGTGGACGGCGGAGCAGGCGATAGCCGCCGATGGCCATGCTCGTCTCCAGGATAGGCCAGACCGCTCCGAACACCGGGTCGGGCGGCGTAAAGCCGGGCTTCCGCAAGCGGCGGTACCAGCGGGCGACACGGGGGTGGAACGGCGCGGGCGCGTTCCGCCGCCCGACCCACGTCTCAGCGGTAAGAACGCTGAGTGTCACGGCAGCCGCGGCAAGGGGAGTTAGTCCGTTCTCCCCCCTTGCCATTGGCCAGTTCGCGCGCCGTGTCGGCCGACGCCTCAAGCGTCCGCGGCCTGCGGGTTGACCACTGTCTCCGCAAGCCGGTTCATATACTCGTCACCGCCGTAGATTTCCCCGGTCGCTCCCTTGAGCTTCTCGGCATCCTCGGTCCTGCCGAGGGCTTCGGCGTAGGCGACGGCTGTGCCGAAGCCAGCGATACCGTAGTGGGTCATCCGCTGATACTGAGCGATGATCAGCGCGTCGAGCAGCGGTCCCTTCTTGGGTGCCTCCTCAATGCAGTGCTTGGTCGCCTCGGCGACCAGCCCCTCCATGCCTTTGCAATGCTCCTTTGCGACCTTCTCGCCGGCCGTGGTGATCAGCTCTTTGACGACCGCCGTGTGTTTCTCGATGCCGTCGTGCGACTTGGCCAGCATCTCCTTCAGCTTGGGGTCGCTCGCCTTGGAGGTGAGCTTCTTCAGGACGCGGTTCATCTGGTCGTTCGCCGACCACAGGTCTTTCAGTTCGTCGGTATAGATCTCGTCGAAGCTCTCGGGCATAGGCATAGTCTGGTTCCTCGATGGTAGCTCAGGGCTTAGGCCCGTCTCAGCGTCAACCGGGCGGGAACGCCAGAGGTTCCGCTTCGCGCGACGGCACTTCCCCCCGGGTATGGCCGTTGGTGTCGATGCAAGCGAAGGATCGACAATGAATGAAGTAAAGACGCCGGTCAGCGGCGGCGGCGCGAGGAAAGGTGCGGCGGACGGCGTATCGGGTTCGCCCGGCGGCGGCGAGGTGGGCGGTCGGACACCCGGCGGCGAGAGCGGCGGCGGCGGTTATCCCAACCCACAGACCGGGAAGGAGCCGACCAACAGCGGGTTCATGGGCCATGGCGGCCAGACCGAGATCGGCTATCACGGCGGTGGGCAAGCGGGCAAAGGCGATGCGCCGAACGCCGTTGCGGGCGCGGACAGCTCGGACGGCACCGAAGAGGGCGCGTCCGCCTGGACCGCGCCGAGCTACGACCCGCATATGGTCCACGCCGCCGGGCGCACGTTCGAGGTCGTCGAGACCAACGGCGTGGCCGAAGCCGAGGTGTTGGGTAAGGTAGGCACGGACGCGCGCTACGAGCGGGAACAGGAAAGCCCTGGCGCAGGCTGATCTCGAACACCGTGCCGTCTACTCCTCCGGCGTCAGCTCCTGTTGTGTGCTCACGAGCGCCTCCAGCACCGCATTGGGGTCGGCGGGCGTGGACAGCGCGATAGCCTCCGCGTCATGGCGGTTGTGGATCAAGGGATTATCGCGACGCAGTTCCTCCAACAGCGAGATGATCTTGGCCGATTTCTGCTCGCTGAGAATGGAGAGCTCCAGCGTCAGCTGCTCGCGGTGGTTCATCAACTCGTCCTCCCGCCGCTGCGTGGTGAGGATCAACACCGTCATGTAGAGCGCGATGAGGGAGATGAGCCCCTGCATCCAGACGAAAGGCGGCTCGTCTACCGGCTTGAGCCCGGCTGCGGCCATGCCGAGATTGAGCGCCATCCAGAACACCACCACGGCGGTCAGCAACGCCACGAACGCGGGCCGCCCCGCACGGGCGGTGAGCCGGTCGACGAACCGTTGAAGCGGCGTGGCACGCGCTAGGTGATCGGCGTGGAGGCGCGCGATCGCCTGCACCGTGTCCTCGATATGCGCGGGCAGGATCGGTAGATCGTCAGTCATGTCGACCTCGTCGTTCAGGTTTCGGTATCAGCCGTTCCTATACCACATTCGAGGGCCTAGAGACCGGGCTCGAAGTACCCGCGCAGGAGAACACATCGTGCAAAAGCTTATCGCCACGGCCCTGGTTGCCGCTTCGGTCCTGACAGCGGCCAGCCCGGCGGACGCTCGTCCCATGCACCGCCACCATCATCACTTCAGGATGTTCCATAACCACCATCACATGCGGCATTACCGCTAGGAGTCCAGGGGCTCGCGAATATTCGCGAGCCCCAACCCGCATCGATGAGACCGGTCAGACCCGACCGCTTGGGAAAGCTGACGCGCTGTGAAACAGGGCTGAACTTGTTCCTGACAAGTGACGCATGCAGCGTTGGCCGTCAGGCCGCTCATTACCTATACCTTGCCGAAGTTCGGCCTAGTTGCGCGCAGCATTCAGCCAGTAATCTCGTTCACTATTTGAGCTGCTTGACGGGCAAGATCAAAGCCGTCAGCGCCCAAAAACGACGCCAGCTCCATAAGTTCAAACACCCCGATCTCACGGTCGCATTTCTCGTACTTGCCGATATACTGCTGCGTACGTCCCGAAATCGCGGCGAGATCGCGCTGCGTCAGCCCTTTCGCTTTACGAGCCTCGACAAGCAATCCCATGAGGCGGCGGTAGCGCGGATCATGAAGTTCGCTCGCCACGGGTGCTCACATCGACTGACGTGAACTGGTGCGCGACCTGGCCTGTTGACGCCAAATCGGCGTCAGGCATTATGGCGTCTGAATCGATCAATCGCTCTCGATCTTGCCTCCGGAGCGATGATGGGAGCCGCGACATGTCGACACCGGATAGCTCACCTCGAGGTTGCCCTGCTCGTTACGAAGCCCAGCGATTGATCTCACTTGCCGCCGGCCTGCTCGACAAAGAACAGGACCAGATCGCGCACGATCATCTTGGCCTTGCACTAAGCGCGCTCGAACACGGGCGTGCCGGGCAAGGGCGTTCGTCTGCTCAGCCGAGCACGTCGCGAGGACAAGAGGACAGCCCGATCCGTAGTCGTTGAGGTACAAAGCACCCACAGTTGACATCAACCCCGGGTTAGGTCGGTCCGTAACTCGGCCTGTTCGTAACCTTGCAACGCCGCCTCTACGCCGCTTTGATTTCCCTGTTGCGAACCGCTGATCTTCGCATTCTTTAGCTGTCTCCAACGCCGCTGCGATCCCGCGGGCGGCTCCGGAGATGCAAGTGACCCAGCCCTCGATCCTCGTCCACCAGCGCGGCACGGCGATGCTCCGCAGCGCGCTGGGACCGGCGATCGGCGCGTTGCTGGTCGACCATCAGGTCGCGGAGGTCATGCTCAACGCCGATGGCAAGGTCTGGGTCGACCGGCTGTCCGACGGCATGGCCGATACCAGGGAGCGGCTGACCGCCTCCCAGGCGGAGCGGATCATCCGCCTCGTCGCTCACCATGTCGGCGCGGAGGTCCATGCCGGTAGTCCCCGCGTATCGGCGGAACTGCCGGAAAGCGGCGAGCGGTTCGAGGGCCTGCTGCCGCCGGTCGTGACCGCGCCGGTGTTCTCGATCCGGCGTCCGGCCAGCCTGCCGCTGTCGCTCGCCGACTATGTCGCAGCCGGGACCATGACCGCCGCGCAGGCGACCTATCTCGCCTGGGCGGTGCGCGACCGCGCCAACATCCTGGTCGCGGGCGGCACCTCGACCGGCAAGACCACGCTCACCAACGCGCTGCTCGGGGTAGCGGCCACCACCGGCGATCGCATCATCCTGATCGAGGATACGCGCGAGCTGCGCTGCGACGCCGCCAATGTGGTCGCGCTTCGGACCGCGCCGGGCGTCACGCTCGGCGATCTGGTCCGCTCGAGCCTGCGGCTGCGGCCCGACCGCATTCCGGTCGGCGAGGTGCGCGGCGCCGAGGCGCTCGACCTGCTCAAGGCGTGGGGCACCGGCCACCCGGGCGGCGTGGGTACCATCCACGCGGGCACCGCGTCGGCGGCGCTGCACCGGCTCGAGCAGCTGATCCTCGAAGCGGTGCCGAGCGTGCCGCGTCTGCTGATCGCCGAGACCATCAACGTCATCGCCGTCCTGACCGGCCGCGGCACACGCCGCCGGCTGTCCGAGCTGGTCCGGGTCGAAGGGCTCGGCCCCGACGGCGCTTACCGCCTCCTCCCGCTCACCAACGCTTCACCCAATGGAGACCTGACATGACCCTGTTCCGTGGCATTCCGCGCGCCATCGGCTTCACGCTGGCGCTGACTTATGCGCTGCCCGCCTGGGCGGCGGGCTCGAACATGCCGTGGGAGACCCCGCTCCAGTCGATCGTCGACTCGATCCAGGGTCCGGTCGCCAAGGTGATCGGCGTCATCATCATCGTCGTGACCGGGCTGACGCTCGCGTTCGGCGACACCTCGGGCGGGTTCCGCCGACTTGTGCAGATCGTATTCGGCCTGTCGATCGCGTTCGCCGCGTCGTCGTTCTTCCTGAGCTTCTTCAGCTTCGGCGGTGGGGCGTTGGTCTAGTGGAGGGCGACCTGCCCGGGTTCGCCGCCCCCGTCCACCGGGCGCTCGCCGAGCCGATCCTGCTCGCGGGCGCGCCGCGCTCGCTGGCGATCGTCAACGGCACGCTCGCCGCCGCGATCGGCATCGGTCTGCACCTGTGGCTGGCGGGCGTGATCGTGGCGGTCGTCGGCCACGCGCTCGCGGTCTGGGCGGCGCGGCGCGACCCGCAGATCCTGCCGGTCGCGCGCCGCCATCTTTCGCTTCCGCAACTCTTCGAAAGCTGATCATCATGATGTTCCTGCGCGAACATGCCCGCCGCGCCTCGCGGCTTTCCGACTTCCTCCCCTGGGCGGCGATGGTCGCGCCCGGCGTCATCCTCAACAAGGACGGCAGCTTCCTGCGGGTCGCCCGGTTCCGCGGACCCGATCTCGACAGCGCCACCCAGTCCGAGCTGATCGCGACCTCGGCCCGGCTCAACAGCGCGCTGAAGCGGCTCGGGACCGGCTGGGCGATCTATGTCGAGGCGCAGCGCCGCGAGGCGCCGCACTATCCCGAGTCCGACGGGTTCGCGGACGTGGTCTCGGCGCTGGTCGACGAGGAGCGCCGCGACCGGTTCGAGGGTGGCGACATCACCCAGCCCAACCTCACCAGCAGCTACTACCTGACCCTGCAATGGCTGCCCCCGGCCGACGACACCGCGCGCGCGTCGGCGCTGTTCTTCGAGGGCGGAGCCGAGGACATCGCGTCCGCGGCCGACCGGCTCACCGAGTTCGAACGCGAGACCGGTCGCGTCCTCGATATGATCGAGGGCGTGATGCCGGAAGCCGAATGGCTCGGTTCGGACGCGACGCTCACGTTCCTGCACTCGACCGTGTCGACCCATGAGCAGCGCATCGCGCTGCCCGCGACCCCGATGCACCTCGACGCGCTGCTCGCCGACCAGCTGCTGGTCGGCGGGCTCGCGCCGCAGCTCGGCAGCAATCACCTGCGATCCCTGAGCATCACCGGGTTTCCGGCGGTGACCGTGCCCGGGATGCTCGACGAGCTCAACCGGCTCGGGTTCGCGTACCGCTGGACCACCCGCGCGATCTGCCTCGACAAGGTCAGCGCGCAGCGGATGCTGACCCGCATCCGCCGCTTGTGGTTCGCCAAGCGCAAGAGCCTCGCGTCCATCATCAAGGAAGTGATGACCAACGAGGCGAGCGTGCTGGTCGACAGCGACGCCGCCAACAAATCCGCCGAAGCCGATCAGGCGCTGCAGGAGCTCGGCGCGGATCTCACCGGGTTCGCCTATGTCACCACCACGATCACCGTGCTCGGCGACACGCCGCGCGATGCCGACCTTCGCCTGCAGGCGATCGAGAAAGTGGTGCGCGGGCGCGACTTCGCCTGCATCGCCGAGGAACTGAACGCGCTTGAAGCCTGGCTCGGCTCGCTGCCCGGCAACCCCTATGCCAATGTCCGCCAGCCGCCGATCTCGACCCTCAACCTCGCCCACATCATGCCGGTGTCGGCGGTGTGGGCGGGGCCGGACCGCGACGCGCATCTGAACGCGCCGCCGCTGTTCCACGCGCGCACGCAGGGCTCAACCCCGTTCCGGTTCTCGCTCCACGTCGGCGATGTCGGGCACACATTGGTGGTCGGCCCGACCGGCGCGGGCAAGAGCGTGCTGCTCGCGCTGATGGCGCTCCAGTTCAGGCGCTACGCTGGCGCGCAGATCTTCGCGTTCGACCATGGCGGCTCGATCCGCGCCGCGACCCTCGCGGTCGGCGGCGAGTGGCATGATCTAGGCGGTGCGCTTGGCGGCGACGCCGCGCCGGTGTCGCTCCAGCCATTGTCGCGGATCGACGAACCCGACGAGCGCGCCTGGGCCGCGGACTGGCTGGCGGCGATCCTCGCGCGCGAGGGGTTCGCGATCACCCCCGAGGTCAAGGATCACCTCTGGACCGCGCTCGGCAGTCTCGCCGACGCGCCGGTCGCGCAGCGGACGCTGACCGGGCTCACCGTGCTGATCCAGGCGTCCGGGCTGAAGCGCGCGCTCGCGCCGTACACGCTTACCGGACCCTACGGGCGATTGCTCGACGCCGACCACGAGCGGTTCGGCAGCAGCGACGCGCAGGCGTTCGAGACCGAGGGGCTGATCGGCACGGCCGCCGCCCCGGCGGTGCTGGCCTACCTGTTCCACCGCATCGGCCGTCGGCTCGACGGGCGGCCGACCTTGATCCT
>CAXSEO010000066.1:0-8495 GCA_964235525.1 uncultured Sphingomonas sp.
GCGATGTTCACCGACCTCAACACGCGCGCCAAAAGCGCCATGGAAAAGGGACAGCAGATGTTCGAAGAGATGAACACGTTTTCCAAGGGCAACATCGAGGCGCTGGTCGAGTCGTCGAAGATCGCCGCCAAGGGCATGGAGACGCTGGGCCAGGAAGCCGCCGAGTTCACCCGTCGTCAGGTCGAGGGCGCGACACAGGCCGCCAAGACGCTGGCCGCGACCAAGTCGCCGACCGAGTTCATGAAGCTGCAGGGCGACTACACCCGCTCGGTGTTCGACATGATGGTCGCTGAGACCTCGCGCTCGACCGAGCGTATGATCAAGCTCGCCAGCGACATCGCGCAGCCGATCTCGAACCGCGTCGCGATCGCCGCCGACAAGGTCAAGATCGCGGCCTGAGCCGTCCGGGCAACGCAGGTTAGAGAGGGGCGGCTGTCGATGGCGACCGCCGCCCCTTTTGCTGTGTCACGCGGCCCGGAACGCTCTTGCCCCGGCGGTGCGCGCCGCCATATTCTCACCCTGCATGACTCGTGAACCGATCACCTCCGCCGAGCGCCGTGGCGGCCGCCCCGATGACGAGGGCGGCACGGGCGTCGCGACGCGCAGCCGCTCGCGCACCAAGCAGCCGACGCCCTATCGCGTGCTGATGCTCAATGACGATTATACGCCGATGGAGTTCGTCGTGCTGTGCCTGCAACGGTTTTTCCGCATGAGCATGGAGGAGGCGACGCGAGTGATGCTCCACGTTCACCAGAAGGGCGTGGGGGTGTGCGGCGTGTTCACCTATGAGGTGGCGGAGACCAAGGTGACGCAGGTCACCGACTTCGCCCGCCAGAACCAGCACCCGCTCCAGTGTACGATGGAGAAGGCTTAGCGCGCACGCCGCCAGCGTAGCTGGCGTCGAGACGCGCTAAGCCCGGGCGGCGGGTCGGCCTAGCCGAACCCGTCCGACGACGCGGCTTCGCCGCGGCGGGTTGCTGAAACGACACCGCTCACTCTGCAGAAGCCCGTCACGCGAGTAAATCGCGTGACGTCGAACGGGTTCGCTTTGCGACCCGTCGGCAGATCTTGCGCGTCTTGTGCGCAAAGGCGTTTGCGCACATGCGCGCTGCGATGGACCGCATCCTCATCCGCGGCGGCAACCGCCTGTCCGGCAAGCTCCCCATCTCCGGCGCGAAGAATGCGGCGCTGACGCTGCTCCCCTGCGCGCTGCTGACCGACGAGCCGCTGACGCTCCGCAACTTGCCCCGGCTGGCGGATGTCGACAGCTTCGGCCACCTGCTCAACCAGTTCGGCGTATCGACGCTGGTCGAGGGATCGCGCCCCGACGACTTCGGCCGCGTGATGACCATGCGCGCCGGGCACCTCACCTCGACGGTCGCGCCCTATGACATCGTCCGCAAGATGCGCGCTTCAATCCTGGTGCTCGGCCCGCTGCTCGCCCGCGCGGGCGAGGCGACCGTGTCACTGCCGGGCGGGTGCGCGATCGGCAACCGGCCGATCGACCTGCACCTCAAGGCGCTGGAGGCGATCGGCGCGCACATCGAGCTCGCGGCGGGCTATGTGAAGGCGACCGCGCCCGGCGGGCGGCTCGCGGGCGGGCGCTACCAGTTCCCGATCGTATCGGTCGGCGCGACCGAGAACGTCGTCATGGCCGCCGTCACCGCGCGCGGCGCGACCCGCATCGAGAATGCCGCGCGCGAGCCGGAGATCGTCGACCTGTGCCGCTGCCTCGTCGCGATGGGCGCGCGGATCGAGGGCATCGGCACTGAGACGCTGGAGATCGAAGGGCGCGACCGGCTTCACGGCGCGACCTATGCGGTGATGCCCGACCGGATCGAGGCGGGGTCCTATGCGTGCGCGGCGGCGATCACGGGCGGTGATCTCGAGCTGGTCGGGGTAGGCGGCGACGATCTGCGCGCAACGCTCGACGCGCTGATCGAGGCGGGGGTGACGGTGGAGGAGCGGCGCGGGTCGGTGCGCGTCGCCGCCAACGGGCGGGTCGGGCCGCTGACGCTCTCCACCGCGCCCTACCCCGGCTTCGCGACCGATATGCAGGCGCAGTTCATGTCCTTGCTGGCGCTCGGAAGCGGCGCGAGCGTGCTGACCGAGACCATCTTCGAGAACCGCTATATGCACGTTCCCGAATTGGCGCGGATGGGCGCGGATATTCAGGTGCGCGGGCGGACGGCGGTGGTGCGCGGGGTCGATCGGCTGGCGGGCGCGCCGGTGATGGCGACGGACCTGCGCGCGTCGATGAGCCTGATCCTCGCCGGGCTGGCGGCGGCGGGCGAGACACAGGTGGCTCGGGTGTACCATCTCGACCGGGGCTATGAGCGGCTGGAGGAGAAGCTGCAGGCGGTCGGCGCGGACATCGAGCGGGTCGGCGACGGATAGGCCGGGCGGCGGCCGCCGCCCGGCTCGGCTTGAAAATCTGGCCCCTTCGGGATATGTGCTTGCGTAATATCACAGGCCTCAAGGACAGTTGGTGGCGGCGTTCAAAGACCCTTCGTTCCAGGATCGTATCGCGTCGGCCGGGGACGCCCGGCAAAAGGCGCTGGAGAAACTCAAGGCGAAGCCGCCCGTCGACGAGGCGGTACTGGCGGAACGGCGCCGCGCGTGGGAAGCGCGCGAACAGGTGCTCGCCGAGGAGCGCGCCGTCAAGGCAGCGGCTTTGGCGGCCGCCAAAGCCGAAAAAGTGAGGATCGCGGCGGAGAAGGAGGCGGCGGAAGCTGCCGCACGGGCGGAGGCGGAAGCCGCGGCGGCGCTCAAGGCCGCGCGTCTGAAGCCCGCCACCGCCGCGGAGATGAAAGCGGCGCGCGACGCCCGCTTCGCCGCCCGCAAGGCGCGCAAGGGCTGACGCTCGCGCCGCCGTTCAGCTCACACCAAGTGTAGCGCCTGCTCGAAGTCGGCGATCAGGTCGTCCGCGTCCTCCACCCCGATCGAGATGCGCACCAGGTTGTCGGTGATCCCGAGCGCGTCCTTGCGCGCCTGCGGCACCGACAGATGCGTCATCCCCGCCGGGTGCGAGGCGAGCGTCTCCGTGCCGCCAAGCGAGACCGCCAGCTTGGCGATCTTGAGCGCGTCGAGGAAGCGGAACGCTTCGGCCTCGCCGCCGCGCAGGATCAGCGAGAAGGTTGAGCCCGCGCCGGTGCAATGGCGGCGGTAGATGTCGCCCTGACGTCCTTGATCTTCGGCGAGGAAGCCGAGATAGCCGACCCGCTCCACCTTGGGGTGTTCACGCAGCCAAGCGCACACCTTGGCGGCATTCTCGCCCGCGCGGCTCATCCTGAGCTCGAGCGTCTCGAGCGAACGCAGCAGCATCCAGGCGGTGTTCGGGTCGCAGATCGTGCCGATGGTGTTGCGCATCGCGCGGATGGTGTTGATCTGCTCCTTGTTGCCGAGCACCCCGCCCGCGACCAGGTCCGAATGCCCGCCCGCATATTTGGTCAGGCTGTAGATGACGATGTCCGCGCCGTGGCGCAGCGGCTGGTGCCAGAGCGGCCCGAGGAAGGTGTTGTCGATCGCGATCGGCGGCTTCTCGGCCGTATTGGCGAAGATTGCGTCGCGGCTGGCGGCGACCGCCTCGACATCGACCAGCGCGTTGGTCGGGTTGGCGGGCGATTCGAGGTAGATCAGCGCGACCCGGCCCGAACTCGCCTTGGTCAGCACCGCGTCGATCTCCTCGCGCGTCGCGCCCGCCGGGAAGTCGAGCCAGTGAACCCCGAACCGCCCGAGCACGCGAGCGATCAGCGTCTCGGTGGCGGCGTAGAGCGGCCCGGAATGGACGATCGTGTCGCCCGGCCGCACCGTGGCGAGGAACAGCGTCGCGATCGCGGACATGCCCGATGAGAACGCGAGCGCGTCCTCCGCCTCCTCCCAGATCGCCAGTCGATCCTCAAGGATTTCCTGGTTGGGGCCGTTGAAGCGCGAATAGACGAGGCCCTCCGCGCCGCCCGGGCGCTTGCCGGTCACGCCCTCGAAATGCCGCTTCCCCGCCGCCGCGTTGGGAAAGACGAACGTGGAGGTGAGGAAGATCGGTGGCTTGAGCGAACCTTCGGACAGCGCGGGGTCGTAGCCGTGACCCATCATGAGAGTGGAAGGCCTGAGCTTGCGCCCACCGATCTCGGTCGCGTCCGGCTTGGCGCGACGCCCGGACGGGACGGCGCTCATATCGGCTTCGGTTTCGAGATCGTCGGCCATCATTGCTCTCCTGATGGCCTTCGCCCTAGCAGGTAGGCTTGGGTCAGGGCAGCCCGATGATGCTGATCTGCCGCCCGTTGTCGCCCTCGCCGCGACGCGTCGCGCGGCGATAGCTGAAGAATCGCGCTTCGTCGGCATAGGTGTCATGCCCGGTGAGCTCGACGCGCGCGACTCCGGCGGCGGCGAGGCGGTGGGCGACATAGCCGGGCAGGTCGAAACGCGGGTGGCCGGGGCGCGCCTCGACGAAGAACCGCTCGTTGGCGGGGTCGTCGCGACAGAACCGCTCCGCGAACGCGTCGTCGACCTCATAGCTTGCCTGCGCGATGCACGGCCCGACCGCCGCGACCACGCGCGCGCGCGATGCGCCGATCGCCTCCATCGCCGCGAGCGTCGCGTCGGTTACGCCCGCCAGCGCGCCTTTCCACCCCGCGTGCGCCGCGCCGACCACGCCCGCTTGCCTGTCGGCGAACAGCACCGGCGCGCAATCGGCGGTGAGGATGCCGAGCGCGAGGCCGGGCCGGTCGGTCACCATCGCGTCCGCGCGCGGGCGCTCGGTCCAGCGCGCGGTGACCGTCGCGACCGCCGCTCCGTGGACCTGATAAGGCGAGAGCAGCACCGCGCCCGGCAGCACCGCCTCCACCGCCCGGCGGCGATTCTCGGCAACGGCGTCAGGGTTGTCGTCCGAGCCGGGGCCGGTGTTCAGCGACGCATACGCGCCCGTCGACACACCGCCGATGCGGCCGAGAAAGCCGTGCGGCACGCCCGCGAGCGCGGCGGCGCGGATCGGCGTCACAGCCATTTGCGGAGCACCAGGTCGCGATCGACCTGCTCGCCGACCCGGAACGCGTAATCGGCGACATGGATGAACCCGTAGCGATCGTAGAAGCGGATGGCGCGCGCATTCGCCTCCCACACGGTCAGGAACAAAGCGATCGCGCCGCGCGCCCGAGCGGTGTCCAGCGTCCACGCCATCAATCCTTGCGCGACGCCGCGCCCGTGATGGTCGGCGGCGACGTAGAGCTGGCTGAGCTGAAGCGCGGTCGGCTCGCTCTCCGCCTCCGGCACCCAGGGCGGGGTGAGCTTGGCGTAGCCGACGATCCGCTCGCCGTCGACGGCGACGCGGAGGCTGATCGCCGGGTCGTGGAGCGAGCGGATCAGCGCACCCTCGGGGCCATAGGCGGTGTTCAGATACGCGGCGCTGTCTTCCGGCGAGGAAGCATGGCCGAACGTCTCCACCCAGATCGCTCGCGCCATCGCGTCGAGCGCGGGGCCGTCGCCGAGCGTCGGCGTGTCGTAGCTGATCACGCGAGTCCCGCCGAGGTCGGCCAGCCGGGGGCGGTGAAGGCCATCGCGCGGAACAGCGTGCCCATATCCTCGACCAGCCGGTCGCGGTCGGCACGGAGCGCCCCGGCGCGGTCGGGCGACGCGGCGGCGAGCGCGGCGGCGCGCGCGTCGATGCCGAGCGCGCGGAGGAACGCGCCCTGCCCGACTGGTCCCGCCACGCTCACGCCCTCCGCGCGCGCGGCCTCCGCCAGCGTGGCGAAGTCGACATGCGCGGTGAGGTCGCGCTCGCCCGGCTGCTCGAACGGGTTGGCGTAGCCGTGCGCTCGCACCGCCTGGAGCGTGTCGCCGATCGCGGGACCGCCATAACCATAGTCGACGGTCAGCGCAGCGCCGCCCTGCGCGGCGATGCGGGCCGCGAGTGCGCGCGCGATGCCGACGCTCGCGGGGCTGGTCTCGATGACGGAGCCGTCGGGGGCGGCGCGAAGGTGTTCGGGGAGGATCGTGTCGGGCACCTGCCCGCCCGCGATTGGCAGGAACAGCGTATCCTGACACGCGACCAGCCGCTCGCGCCACATCCCTGCGCCCTTGACCAGCTGGCGGATCGGCAGCGCGTCGAAAAACTCGTTGGCGACCACGATCAGCGGACGATCGACGGGGAGCGTATCGACCGCGTCGTGCCAGGTCGCCTCCGGAACGCGCTCTGCCTGCATTGCGCGGAGCACGGGGCTGGTCTCGACGAAGTGGACCGGCGGCGCGAGCCCCGCCTTCGCCATCGCGCGACGTGCGTCGGCGGCGAGCGTGCCGCGCCCGGGGCCGAGCTCGACCCACGCCACATCAGGCCGCCCGGCCCGGTCCCACAGGTCCGCGCACCACAGCCCGATCAGCTCGCCGAACATCTGGCTGATCTCGGGCGCGGTGGTGAAATCTCCGCCCGCGCCGAGCGGGTCGCGGGTGGCGTAATAATGCGCGTTCGCGGCGGCCATGTAGTGCGACACCGGGATCGGCCCGGCGAGCGTGATCGCGCGCGCGAGGCGGTCGGGGAGAGAGGCCTCGCTCACGCCCCGATCGGTCAGGCCACGCTCGCCGCGCCCGCGATCGATTCGACCCTGCGACGGCGCGCGGGGGCGGTGGCGATCAGGTACGCGCCGCCCGCGATCATCGGTACGCACAGCCATTGTCCCATGTGCAGCCCGGTATGCGCTGCGAACTCGCGCAGCTGCGCGTCCGGCTCGCGGAAGAACTCGACGATGAACCGCGCGACGCCGTAGCCGAGCAGGAACAGCCCCACGAGCCGGCCCGGCTGGTAGCGCGCGTTCGTCCGCCAGAACGCCCACCACAGGATCGCGAACAGCACCACGCCCTCCAGCCCCGCCTCGTACAGCTGGCTCGGGTGGCGCGCGGGGTCGATCTGGCCGAGCGGGACGGTGCCGGGGAACACGATCGCCCAAGGCGCGGTGCTCGGGCGACCCCACAGCTCACCGTTGACGAAATTGGCGAGCCGACCGAACAACAGCCCGAACGGCACGCAGCACGCAACGTAGTCGTGGACGCGCAGCCAGTCGAGCCGGTGCGCGCGCGCGAACAGGATCAGCCCCAGCGAGGTTCCGATCACCCCGCCGTGGAAACTCATGCCGCCGTCCCACAGCTTCAGCATCTCGAGCGGGTGCCCCCACATCTCCGTCCCGTAGAACAGGATATAGCCGATCCGCCCGCCGAGGATGATGCCCAGCGTCGCGTAAAAAATAAGGTCGTCCGCGTGTCGCCGCGCCATCGGCGCGCCCGGCTCCTTGAGCAGCCGGAGCAGATACCACCAGCCGATGACGATACCTGCGATATACGCGAGGCTGTACCAGCGCAGCGCGAAGCGGCCGATGCTGAAGATCTCGGGATGGAGCCCCAGCTGCTCGAAGCGCAGGTGGCCCGCGGCGGTAGCGGCGGCGGCGAGTGACAGGATCAAGGCTTTCCCCCGGGCTTCGCCGCTCCCATAAGGCGTGCAAAGGCAAACGCCAATCGGAGAGGCCATGCGGACCGAGCTCGACGAGTTGCAGGACAGGATGCTCGCGCGGCTGACCGGCGAGGGCGGGCCGCTGACGCTGGGGACGCACACGCGCAATGGAGTGACGCTGCCGGTGATCAGCAACGCGCTCCCGACGCTGCCCGCCTATTTCGCGCATTACGGCGCCGAGCACGCGGCCGCGACGTTCCTGGTCGCGGGCGAGGAGCGGCTGACCTTTGCCGAGGCTCACGCCGCAGCGGAGCGGGTCGCGCGCGCGCTGGTAGCGCGCGGCGTGGCGAAGGGTGACCGGGTCGGCATCGCGATGCGGAACTCGCCGTCGTGGATCGTGCTCTACATGGGCATCGTCAGCGCGGGCGGCGTCGCGTGCCTGCTCAACGGCTGGTGGCAAGGAGGCGAGCTGGCGGCGGCGATCCGCGACGTCGGTTGCCGTCTCGTGCTCGCCGATCCACCGCGCGTCGAGCGGCTTCGCGGGGTCGAGGGCGTCGAGGTGGTCGCGATCGACGACCGGCTCCCGCTTACCGACGCGATCGCGCCGGTCGACGCAGTTGGTAGTGGGGGTGCGGGCGCGCTCCCCGAGCTGACCGCCGACGACCTCGCCACCATCCTGTTCACCTCCGGCTCGACCGGCCAGTCGAAGGGGGCCTATTCCGATCATCGCGGAGTGCTCCAGGCCACGTATAACTATCTGGCCCAGGCGCTGACGATGCTCGGCCTCGCGACCGAGGCGGGAACGCCGCCCGAGGGTCAGCCCTCCACGCTGCTCAACCTGCCGCTGTTCCACGTCACCGCCGAGATCCCGGTGATGCTGCAGAGCTTCGCGATGGGGCGCAAGCTGGTGCTGATGCCCAAATGGGACGCGGAAGAGGCGATGCGGCTGATCGAGGCGGAGCGCGTCAGCTATTTCGTCGGTGTGCCGCTGATGAGCTTCGAGATGCTCACCCATCCCAACCGCGCGCGCTACGACCTGTCGACCGTGACCGACTTCGCCGCC
>CAXSEO010000067.1:0-8425 GCA_964235525.1 uncultured Sphingomonas sp.
CGACCGTGTACGGCATCGTCAAACAGTCGGAAGGCTACATCTTCGCTGACTCGCGGCCGGGGCAGGGGGCGACCTTCACCATCTACCTGCCCGTCCACGCCGCGCCCGCGACGCCGGTCCGGCCCGTGCGCGAGAAGCCCGCCGCCGCCGCGTGGGGGACAGGCACGGTGCTGGTGGTCGAGGACGAGGCCATGGTCCGCGCGGTCGCCGAGCGGGCGTTGACCCGGCAGGGCTATACCGTCTTGACCGCCGAGAATGGCGAGGCGGCGCTGGAGCTGCTCGAAACGAGCGCGCGACCCGACCTGCTCGTGTCAGACGTGGTGATGCCGAGCATGGACGGGCCGACGATGGCACGTCGTGTGCGCGAGCGTTACCCCGATCTGCCGATCCTGTTCATGTCGGGCTATGCCGAGGAACAGCTGCGCCGCTCGATCGACCTCGATAATGTCGCGTTCCTGCCCAAGCCGTTCTCGGTGCAACAGCTGGCAGAAGCGGCGCGCGACGCTTTGGCGATCAAGTGAGCGCGGATCATCCTCGCTTGCGTAAAGGTTGATCTAGCGACTAGAGCGGCGGCCATGGCAGGTCCTTCCCGTATCCTCCTTGTCGAGGACGAGCCGCTGATTGCGATGATGCTGGAGGACTTTCTCGACCTGCTCGGCAAGCAGGTGGCGGGGTCGGCCGACAATGTCGCGGCGGCGCTGCAGCTGGTCGCGACCGCGGAGATCGACGCGGCGATCCTCGATGTGAACCTGCGCGGCGGCGAGAAGAGCTGGCCGATCGCCGACGCGCTCGCCGCGCGGGGCGTACCGTTCCTGATCGCGACGGGCGGCAGCGACGACGGCGTCGACCCCGCGCACAAGGCGCGCCCGGTGCTGCAAAAGCCGTTCACGATGGATGGGGTGAGCCGGGCGTTGGACGCGTTATGATGATCGCCTGGGCGCGGGATGTACATGTCGCGAAGGTTAGCAGTTCCCCGGCGAAGGCCAGGGCCCAGTGACGAAGGCTTGTGAAGCTAGGCCCCGGGCTTCGCCGGGAACAGGCCCGGAGCTTGTCGGTCGTGACTCAACCTTCTCGCCACCCCGTCACCGACGCGCCGCCGAACACCACCTGCCGTCGCATCGCTGGCGAGAATAGCGCGTAGAGTCCGGCGTCGGCGGGCGCGCTGGCCGCGTCGAGCGCGGCGCGGTGCTCGGGCGCGAGAACCAGGTCCAGCGCGCCGATATTGTCCGCGAGCTGCTCGACCCGGCTCACGCCGATCAACGTCGACGTGACGCCGCCACGCCCCACCACCCAGGCCAGCGCCACGCGCGCGGCGCTCTCTCCGGCCTCGGCCGCCACGCGGCGCACCTCCTCGACGATGCGCCAATTGCGGTCGGTGAACAGCGTGTCGCCGAACGGGTTTGGCCCGTCCAGCCGCTTGTCCCCGTCCGCACGGACCTCGCCCGGGGCGGCAGCGGCGCGGGGCAGGCCGCTCGCGCGCGGCGCTGCTGCTTCCACCGTCGCGCGATCGTACTTGCCCGTCAGCAAGCCAAAGCCGAGCGGGCTCCACGGCACCATGCCCAGCCCCGCGTCGGTGGCGAGCGGCAGGTGTTCGTCCTCGACCGCCCGGTTCACCAGCGAGTAGAAGAACTGCAGCGCGATCGGGCCGGGTACTCCGCGCGTGGCGGCGAGCGTGGCCAGCTTGGCGCACCACCAGGCGGGGGCGTCCGATACACCCCAATAGCGGACCTTTCCCGCGCGGACGAAGCCGGTCATCGTCTCCAGCACCTCTTCCGCAGGCGTGACGCCGTCCCAGACATGCAGCCAGTAGAGATCGACATAGTCGGTCCCAAGGCGGCGCAGCGATCCGTCGAGCGCGGCGTGAAGGTGCTTCGATCCCGCCCCGCCAGCGTGCGGTCCTGCACCCGCGCCAAATCCCGCCTTGGTCGCCAGCACGATCTGCTCGCGCAGCCCGCGCCGGGCGATGAAGCCGCCCAGCATCTCCTCGCTGCGCCCGTTCGAATAGACGTCGGCGGTGTCGACGAAGTTGCCGCCCGCCTCGACATAGGCGTCGAACACCTGTCCCGCCGCTTCCTCCGCCATGCCCCAACGCTCCATGCCGAACGTCATCGTCCCGAGCGCCAGCGGACTGACCGCCAGCCCCGAGCGGCCGAGGGTGATGTAGGAGGAAAGGCTCATCGCGATGCTTTCAGTAGCGGACGTTACGGAACAGCTACACCGGTTGAGTACGCCCGCCAACAAATATATAGCGGTCGCTATGAAAACTGCAGGCGTAAATACGGACAGGCGGCGTGGGCGACCGCTGTCGTTCGATCGGGAGGCGGCGCTCGAGCAGGCGATGCAATTGTTCTGGCGGCACGGGTTCGAGGCCACCTCGGTCGCCGAGCTGACGACCGCGATGGGGATCACGCCACCCAGTCTTTACGCCGCGTTCGGGGACAAGAAGGCGTTGTTTCGCGAGGCGGTGGCACGCTACCTCGCCGTGCCCGCGACCGGCATCTACCCGCCCGCGACCGCGCGGGAAGCGGCGCGCGATCTGCTCCGCGCCGCCGCGGTCCGGTTCACCGGCGAGGACACGCCCGCGGGTTGTCTGATCGCCAGCGCGGCCGCGAGCTGCTCTCCCGCCGCCGCCGACATCCAGGCGGAACTCGCCGCCGTGCGCCGCCGGACCGAGACGTGGCTTCGCGAGCGAGCGATACAGGACGGCATCGACCCGGGCCGGGCGGAGGCGCTTGCTGCCCATGTCTTGGCGATCGTCCAGGGCCTGTCCACGCTCGCCCGCGATGGCGCCGATCGAGACAAGCTGCTGCGCGTCGTCGAAATCGCGATGCGCGCCTGGCCCGCCCCGGGGATTGCGGGCGCTTCCGCCCCGTCCTAACCCCGCGGCCATGCCCCGCTTCGACAAGTCCCGCCTGCCCAGCCGCCACGTCTCGGTCGGTCCCGAGCGCGCCCCGCACCGCTCTTACTATTACGCGATGGGGCTGACCGAGGAGGACATCGCCAAGCCGTTCGTCGCGATCGCCTCGGCCGGGAACGACTCCGCCCCGTGCAACATCACCCTTGACGCGCAGGCCGATGTCGCCCGCGACGGCGTGATTGCTGCGGGGGGGATGCCGCGCCGGTTCAACACCATCACCGTCACCGACGGCATCGCCATGGGGCATCAGGGGATGAAGTCCTCGCTCGTCAGCCGCGAGGTGATCGCGGATTCGGTCGAGCTGTCGGTGCGCGGGCATTGCTATGACGCGCTGGTCGGCTTCGCGGGGTGCGACAAGTCGCTGCCCGGCATGATGATGGCGATGCTGCGGCTGAACGTGCCGAGCATCTTCGTCTATGGCGGCTCGATCCTGCCCGGCCGCTACCACGACCGTGACGTGACGGTGGTGGACGTGTTCGAAATGGTCGGGCGCTACGCTGCCGGCGCGTGTCCGTTGAGCGAGGTCCACGAGCTCGAAAAGGTCGCCTGCCCCGGCGCGGGGGCGTGCGGGGGGCAATTCACCGCCAACACCATGGCCTGCGTCGCGGAAGCGATCGGCCTGTCGCTCCCCAACAGCAACATGGCCCCGGCGCCTTACGCTACCCGCGACCAGATCGCGCACGCAGCGGGGGCGGGCGTGATGGAGCTGCTCGCGCGCGACCTGCGCCCGCGCGCGATCTGCACCCGCGCGGCGTTCGAGAACGCCGCGCGGGTGGTGGCGGCGACGGGCGGCTCGACCAACGCCGCGCTGCACCTGCCCGCGATGGCGCACGAGGCGGGGATCGCGTTCGACCTCCACGACGTCGCGCGGGTGTTCAAGGAAACGCCCTACCTCGCCGACCTCAAGCCCGGCGGTCGCTATATCGCGCGCGATATGCACGAGGCGGGCGGCGTTTACATGCTGATGAAGACGATGCTCGGCGCGGGGCTGCTCGACGGCGACTGCCTGACCGTGACGGGGCGCACGCTCGCCGAGAACATTGCTGAGGTGACGTGGAACCCGGACCAGAAGGTGATCTATCCCGCCGACCGCCCGCTGTCGCCGACCGGCGGCGTCGTCGGCCTCACTGGCTCGCTCGCGCCGGAGGGGGCGATCGTCAAGGTCGCGGGGATGCACCGGCTCCAGTTCGAGGGGCCGGCGCGCGTGTTCGACTGCGAGGAGGACTGTTTCGCGGCGGTCGAGGCGCGCCTGATCAACGAGGGCGAGGTGATCGTGATCCGCTATGAAGGCCCCAAGGGCGGGCCGGGGATGCGCGAGATGCTGTCGACCACCGCCGCGCTGTACGGGCTGGGGCTCGGCGAGAAGGTCGCGCTGGTCACCGACGGGCGGTTCTCGGGCGGAACCCGGGGCTTCTGCATCGGCCATGTCGGGCCGGAAGCGGCGGACGGCGGCCCGATCGCGCTGGTGGAGGATGGCGACGCGATCCGTATCGACGCGGAAGGTGGGACGATCGACCTGCTGGTGGCGGACGAGGTGCTCGCGGCGCGGCGCGCGCGGTGGACGCCGAGAGTGAATGCGTACGGCTCGGGCGCGCTGTGGCGCTATGCGCGTAATGTCGGGCCGGCGTACCAGGGCGCGGTGACGCACCCGGGCGCGGCGGCGGAGCGGCATGTCTATGCGGATATTTGAGGGGGTGCGAGTACGTTCCCATTGGTGCGCCCACTCGCGTGTTCCCCGGCGAAGGCCGGGGCCCAGCTACGTTGGTCGCGGTAAGCGTGGCTCGACCACGGCAGAGCGCACCGTGACTGGACCCCGGCCTTCGCCGGGGAACTTGCTAGTGCTCGGGGCGGCGGTGGCGCTCGCATCATGCGGTTCTGGTGACCATAAGCAGGCAGCCGACCAAGCGCCGCGCGTGATGTCGACAGCTATAGACGCCAAGGTCGCCGACGATCACATCCCCTGCGCGACCGGCACCGCCTCGCTCGCGCCCACCTGTACCTACAGCCGCGAGCAGACCCCCGCCGGGCTGGTCGTCACGATCCAGCGCGCGGACGGGAGTTTCCGCCGCCTGCTGGTGACCCGCGACGGGCACGGAGTGGTCGCGGCGGACGGGGCGCAGCCCGCGCGGGTCCGCGTCACCGCACCCGACGAGATCGAGGTCGCGCTGGGCAACGACCGCTATCGCCTCCCCGCCACCGTCCGCGCGGGCGCGCGGTGAACCGGATCGAGGGGCTGCCGGTCCTCACCGCCGCGCAGATGCGCGCGGCGGAGGAGCGGGCGATGGCGGCGGGGGCAAGCGTCGACACGCTGATGGCGCGCGCGGGCGAGGGTGTCGCGGCGGCGGTGCGGCGGCTTGCGTCGGGCGCGGAGGCGCTGGTCCTGTGCGGGCCGGGCAACAACGGCGGCGACGGCTGGGTCGCGGCGGCGTCGCTGGCGCGGAGCGGGCATCCGGTGCGGGTGGCGATGCTGGCCGAGCCGGCGACGGAGGTGGCCGCGCGCGCCCGTGCCGGATGGACCGGACGGGTCGAGACACTCGCCGATGCCGCGCCCGCTCCGGTGGTCGTGGACGCGCTGTTCGGGACCGGCCTGACCCGCCCGCTCGCACCGGAGGTGTCGGGCGCGCTCGCGCGGCTGGTTGGCGCGGCGCGGCTGTCGGTCGCGGTCGACCTGCCGAGTGGCGTGTCGACCGACGACGGCGCGATGCTGGACGAGGTGCCGCGCTTCGACCTCACACTCGCGCTCGGCGCGGCTAAGCCGGCGCACCTGCTTCAGCCAAGCGCAGAGAAATGCGGCGCGGTGCGCGTCGTCGCCATCGGCGTCGAAGCAAGCAGCGACGCCGAGGTGCTCGCCGCGCCGACGCTCAGGAACCCCGGCCCTGCAGACCACAAATACACGCGCGGCATGGTCGCGATCGTCGGCGGGGACATGCCGGGCGCGTCCTTGCTCGCCGCCACCGCCGCGATGCGCGCTGGCGCGGGCTATGTCGCGCTGCTGGGCGGCGCGGGGCAGGGCCGCCCGCACGCGCTGGTCCGCCGCGCGCTCGACGAGCACGGTCTGGGCGATCCGCGCATCGGCGCGCTGCTGATCGGCCCGGGCCTGGGCCGCGATGACGCAGCCCGCGCGAAGCTCGATCAGGTACTCGCCACCGATCACCCGCTGGTCATCGACGGCGACGCGCTCGGGATGCTCGACGTCGACCGGCTCGCCGCCCGCGCCGCGCCCGCGATCCTCACGCCGCACGCGGGCGAGTTCAAGACGGCGTTCGGCGCGCCGCCCGGGAGCAAGCTCGACCAGGCGCGCGAGGCAGCGGTCCGTTCCGGGGCGGTGGTGGTGTTCAAGGGCGCGGACACCGTGGTCGCCGCCCCGGACGGGCGAGCGCGGCTGTCGCCCAACGCGAGCAACTGGCTCTCGACGGCGGGCACGGGGGACGTGCTCGCGGGCGCGGTCGCCGCGATGCTGGCGGCGGAGCACGACCCGTTTGCGGCGGCGGCGGCGGCGGTGTGGCTGCACAACGACGCGGCGCGGCGGTGCGGGGCGGCGTTCATCGCGGACGATCTCGCCGAGGCGCTGACGCCCGCGCGCGCCAGCTTGTGAGCGTAATCATCCGTGTGGCCGCGCGCGGGGAGGGCGTGGCGGAGGATGGCCGCCACGTCGCCTTAGCCGCGCCCGGCGATACGCTGACCGAAGCGGGAGCGGTGCTGCCCGGGCCTCATCACCAGACGCCGCCGTGCCGCCATTTCCCGACCTGCGGCGGCTGCCAGCTCCAGCATCTCGACGACGCGGCGTGGAGCGGGTTCATCACCGACCGTGTCGCCTCCGCGCTTGCCGCGCACGATCTCGCCGCGCCGATCCGCGCGCCTTTGCTCTCGCCGCCGCGCACCCGCCGCCGCGCGACGCTGCATCACGAGCGCGGGCGACTGGGGTTCACCGAGGCCAAGAGCCACGCGATCGTCGACCTGCGCGAGTGCCACGTCCTCGCGCCCGAGCTGTGGGCGCTGGTCGCGCCGCTGCGCGGGCTGCTCGCGAGGCTCCGGTCCAAGCGCCGCGTGGACGTGCACCTCACGCTCGCCGATCAGGGCGCGGACGTGCTGATCAAGGGGGTTGCGCCGGAGGGTCTCGCCGCCGCCGAGGCGCTGACCGGGTTCGCGCAAGAACACGCGCTCGCACGGCTGTCGCTCGACGGCGGCGACGGCCCGGAAACTCGGTGGGAGCCGCTGCCGGTGACCGTCACGCTCGGGGGCGTAGCCGTCGCGCTCCCGTCCGGCGCGTTCCTCCAGGCGACGCGCGAAGGCGAGGCGGCGCTGGTCGCGGCGGTGCGCGAGGCTGTCGGCGCGACCGCGACCGTTGCCGATCTGTTCGCGGGGCTTGGCACGTTTGCGCTGTCGCTGCCCGCGCGCGTGTACGCTGCCGAGGCCGCGCGCGACGCGGTGCTGGCGCTCAAGGGCGCGGCCAACGGGGCGGGGCGGGCGGTGTTCGTCGACCATCGCGACCTCTACCGCCGCCCGCTCACCCCGGTGGAGCTTGGCCGCTTCGCCGCCGTCGTACTCGACCCGCCCCGTGCCGGCGCGCGCGAACAGGTGGACGCGATCGCCGCGTCGACGGTGACCGTCGTCGCCTACGTGTCTTGCAACCCGGCGAGCTTCGCGCGCGATGCAAAGGCGCTGGTCGATGGCGGCTACCGCATCGACTGGATGCAGCCTGTCGGCCAATTCCGCTGGTCGACGCATGTCGAGCTGGCGGCGCGGTTCACGCGCTGACCGACGAGTAATCCGCCCCCACGAACCACAGCCCGTCGGGCGGCGCGTTGAGTCCCAGCGCCGCCCGGTCCTGCGCGGCCAGCGCCGCCGCGAGGTCGTCGGGCGACCATCGGCCCTGCCCGACCAGCGCGAGGCATCCGACCATCGAGCGCACCTGATGATGGAGGAACGACCGCGCCGACGCGAACACCTCGACCGCCTCGCCGTCCCGCATCACGTCGAGCCGGTCGAGCGTGCGTAGCGGACTTGTCGCTTGGCAGTGAGCGGAGCGGAAGGTGGTGAAGTCATGCTGCCCGACCAGCTGCGCCGCGCCCGCGCGCATCGCCTCGATATCCAACGGCTGCGGCACCCGCCACGCGAGCCCGCGCTCCCAGGTCAGATCCGCGCGCCGGTTGACGATGCGATAGCGATAGTGCCGCGCGACGCAGGAGAAGCGCGCGTGCCAGTCGTCGGGCACCACCTCGCAGGCCAGCACCGCGACCGGTTCGGGCCGCAGCCGCGCGTTGATCGCAGCTGCGAGCCGGAAGGCGTCGAACGGCTTGGCGATGTCGACATGCGCGCGCATCGCGGAGGCGTGAACGCCAGCGTCGGTGCGCCCGGCCCCGTGGACGGCCCCGTGTTCGCCGGTGACGGCGTGGACCGCGCGCTCGAGCGACGCCTGCACGCTCGGCCCATGTTCCTGCCGTTGCCAGCCCTGAAAGGGGCGGCCGTCATATTCGAGCGTCAGCACGAACCGCGTCACGCCAGCCG
>CAXSEO010000068.1:0-8318 GCA_964235525.1 uncultured Sphingomonas sp.
CTTCACCGGGTGCGGCATCCCGACCACGGCGGCTTCGGCGACCTGCGGGTGGAGCACCAGCGCGCTTTCCACCTCCGCCGTCCCCATCCGGTGGCCCGACACGTTGATGACGTCGTCGACCCGCCCCGTAATCCAGTAATCTCCGTCCGCGTCGCGACGGCAGCCGTCGCCGGTGAAATAGCTGCCCGGATAGGTAGTGAAATAGGCCTGGAAGAACCGCTCCGGGTCGCCCCACAGCCCGCGCATCTGCCCGGGCCAGCTCTGCGTCAGCACGAGATTACCCTCCGCCGCGCCGTCGAGCACCTCGCCCTTCTCGTTCACCAGCGCGGCATGAACGCCCGGCAGCGGCCGGGTCGCGCTGCCCGGCTTGAGCGCGGTCGCGCCGGGGAGAGGCGCGATCATGATGCCGCCGGTCTCGGTCTGCCACCACGCGTCGACGATCGGGCAGCGAGCCTCGCCGACGACGTCGTGATACCAGCGCCACGCCTCCGGGTTGATCGGCTCCCCCACCGATCCGAGCAGCCGCAGGCTCTCGCGCGACGTGGCCCGCACGAACGCGTCGCCCTCGCGCATCAGCGCGCGCAGCGCGGTGGGGGCGGTGAACAACGTGTGGACGCGGTGCCGGTCCACCACTTCCCAGATGCGGCTCGGCGTCGGCCAGGTCGGCAACCCCTCGAACATCAAGGTCGTCGCGCCGTTGGCGAGCGGGCCGTAAAGGATGTAGGTGTGCCCCGTCACCCAGCCGATGTCCGCCGCGCACCAGAACACGTCGCCGGCGCGATAGTCGAACGCGAGCGCGTGCGTGTACGCCGCCCAGAGCAGATAGCCGCCGCCCGTGTGGAGCACCCCCTTCGGCTTGCCGGTCGAGCCGCTGGTATAGAGGATGAACAGCGGGTCCTCCGCCGCCATCGGCTCCGGCGTGCAGTCGGCGGGTACGTCGGCGGCGAGGTCGTGATACCAGCGGTCGCGCGGGTGCATCGGCACCGCAGCCCCGGTCGCGCGCACGACGATCACGCGCTCCAGCCCCGGCGCGCTGGCGGCGGCGGCATCGACATTTGCCTTGAGCGGGATGCGCTTGCCCCCGCGTCGTCCCTCGTCGGCGGTGACGACGATCCGCGAGCCGCAATCCTCGACCCGCCCCGCCAGCGCTTCGGGCGAGAAGCCCGCGAACACCACCGAATGCACTGCGCCGACGCGCGCGCAGGCGAGCACCGCGAACGCCGCCTCCGGGATCATCGGCAGATAGATGGTGACCCGATCGCCCTTCGCGACGCCCTCCGCGCGGAGCACGTTGGCGAACCGGCACACCCCGGCGTGGAGTTCGCGATAGGTGAAGCGGCGCGCGTCCTCGCCCGACTCGTCAGGCTCCCAGATCAGCGCGACCGCATCCCCGCGCTCGGCGAGATGCCGGTCGAGGCAGTTGGCGGCGACGTTGAGCTCGCCATCGGCGAACCAGCGAATGCGGAAGTCCGCCGCCTCGAACGACCAGTCGCCCGCCTGCGTCGGCGCGGTAACCCAGTCGAGGCGGCGCGCCTGCTCCAGCCAGAATGCTTGCGGGTCGCGCGTGGCGGCCTCCGTCATCGCCGCCAGCCCGTCCGCGTCGACGCGGGCGTGCTCGCGCCACCAGTCGGGGACGGGGTAGATATCGGCCATGCACGCTCTCCTCGGCCCACCGTCATGCGTCAGCGCGAGACGACTGCCAAGCGGGGCATTGACGGGGCGGCGCAAGGCAGCTTGAACGCGCGTGACGCCCGCGAGGAACAATGATGATCGCCCTGCTGCTCCAGGCCGCCACCCCCGCGCCCGCGCCCGTCGCGCCATGGGCGGCGGTCGAACACACGACGCCGCAGGGAACGCGCTCGATCGCCGCGTCCGCCTTCTCCGCCGATGGCTCGGCGAGGCTCGTCGTCCGCTGCGACCGGGTGCGCGAGCCGGTGGTGTCGATCCAGTTCATCCCGCGCGAGCAGGGCCGGCGGTTCGGGATGCAGCCCGTTGCGCTCCAGTTCGACGGCGGCACGCCGCTGGTCGACAATTGGGAAGTGATGGGCATCGGGCTGATCGAGCGTGACGAGGCAGCGATGACGACGCTGTCGAATGGCATCGCTCACGCGCGCTCGATCAAGCTGCACAGCGTCGACGCGAACGACGCGGCGGTCGATCTTGTCTTTATGGGTCCCGCCAACGACGCGCCGATCCGCCGCGTGGTGGAGGCGTGCGGATTCACGCTCGGCCAAGTGCCGCGCCCCACGCCCGCGCAGCCCGCCACCCGAATTCCTTAGCCTTGCTCGGTTTGCCGGGCCGCAATCCGGGTCAGCGCGTCGGGTGAGCCGACCAGCTCGCGCAGCCGCTCCATGTCCTCGGGCGTGTCGACATCGATCAACTCGGCGGGCGAGGTGACGACATGCCGCCCCGCGCGCACCAGCCCGCGCGCGCCCTCGTCACCGTCGAGGTTGAGCAGGAAGTCGAACCGGTCGCGCCCGAACAGCGCGGGCGGCTTGGGCTCGCACCCGTCGCTCGACGCCACCACCGAGTCGGAGCCGCTATAGGCGTCGAACAGGCGGTGGATATGCGCCGCGGTCACGCGCGGCATGTCGGCCAGCGCGATCAGCAACGCCTCCGCCTCGACGGCCCGGGCGTGCGTGGCCCCGATCCTGATCGATCGCGCCATTCCGAGCGACGGGTCGTCATTGGCGAGCACGCGAAACCCGTGCGCGGCATAGTCGATCGCCGCGCCGCCCGTTACCGCCACGCGCTCGCGGAACGGCATGTCCTCCAGCGCGGTGACGACGTGCAGCCCCAGCGGGCGGTTGAGGAACATCTCGTCCAGCTTGCACCCGACATCGCCGAACCGGGTCCCCGTCCCCGCCGCGAGCAGCACCAGCACCGTGTCTTCAACCCGCAGCATGGAACGCCCTCACCATCGCCGCCGCGATCGACAGCGCTATCTCCGACGGCCCGATCGCGCCGATGTCGAGCCCCACGGGCGCATCGATGCGATCGAGCTGTTCGGGGGTAACGCCCGCCGCCGCGAGTCGCTCCCGTCGCGCGGCGTGGCTCTTGCGGCTGCCGAGCGCGCCGACATAGCCCGCCTTTGACGCGAGCGCCGCGATCAGCGCCGGGTCGTCGATCTTGCTGTCATGGCTGAGCGTCACGACGGCGGTGGCGGGGCCGGGACGCAGCGCCGCAATCGCCTCGTCGGGCCAGCGGTCGTCGAGGGCGGTGCCGGGAAAGCGTTCGGCGGTGAGGAAGCGCGCGCGCGGATCGATCACCACCGTGTCGATGCCGAGCGGGCGCGCTAGCGCGGCCAAGCCTTGCGCGATCTGCACCGCGCCGACGATCAGCAACCGGCGCGGCGGGTCATAGCGGTTGACGAATACTTCGCCAGTCTCGGCGGGTCGGAGATCCGAGTGGCCGGTGGCGAGGTTGGTCGTGACGGTCAGTGCGTCGCCGCCGTCGCGCGCTTCGGTGATCCGGTCGAACAGCTCGGGGTCGAACCCGTCCGCGTCGACCGGCTGTACCAGCACGCTGATCTCGCCTCCGCAGGGCAGGCCGACCTCCCACGCCGCCGCGTCCGCGACGCCATAGGTCTTCAGTGTCGGCGGCTTGCCCGCGATCACCTCGGCGGCGGTGGCGAGGATATCGGTCTCGACGCACCCGCCCGACACCGACCCCTCGAACCGGCCATCGGCGTGAACGAGCATGTGGCTCCCCTTCGGTCGCGGCGCGGACCCCCAAGTCGAGGTAACGGTCGCGAGCGCGAGCGGCGCCCCCCGCCAGGCGGCGGCGGCGGCGAGGACGGAGTCGTTGTCGGCCATGCTCGCTGTTCTCCCGCCCGGTGCTGGGGAAAGGTGGCGACGCGCACGCCACGATCAAGCCGCGTTCGCGTCGCGCGCGCGGAGTTGGTATGGAGGTCACGCCATGACCGCTCCACTCTCCGCCCCGCTCGTCATCGCGCATCGGGGTGCGAGCGGGGAGCGGCCCGAGCACACGCTCGCCGCCTATGACCTCGCGATCGATCAGGGGGCGGACGTGATCGAGCCTGACTTGGTTCCGACCCGCGACGGGGTGCTGGTCGCGCGGCACGAGAACGAGATCGGCGGCACGACCGATGTCGCGGATCGTCCCGAGTTCGGGAGGCGGCGCGCGACCAGGCTGGTCGACGGGCAGCCGGTGGCCGGCTGGTTTACCGAGGATTTCACGCTCGCCGAGCTCAAGACGCTGCGCGCGCGCGAGCGGCTGCCCGACGTGCGACCCGCCAACACGGCATATGACGGCCGGTTCGAGATACCGACGCTGGCGGAGATCATCGCGCTGGCGAAGCGACGAACGGCGGAGACCGGGCGGACGGTCGCCATCTACCCCGAGACCAAGCACCCGAGCTATTTCGAGAACATCGGCCTCGGCACCGACGCGCCGCTCGTCGCCGAGCTGCGCGCGGCGGGTTGGACCGCCCCGGACGCGCCGGTGTTCATCCAGTCGTTCGAGGTCGACAATTTGCGCCGCCTGTCGAGGATGACGCGGCTGCGGCTGATCCAGCTGCTCGACGCGGAGGGCGCGCCCGCCGATCGCGCGACCGCGAGCTACGCGGCGATGACCATGCCCGAGGGCCTGCGCGAGGTCGCCCGCTACGCATGGGGCATCGGGCCGAACAAGAGCCTGCTGTGGGCGGGCGAGGAGCCCTCGCCGCTGGTCCGCGACGCGCACGCGGCGGGGTTGCGCGTCCACCCGTGGACCTACCGGGCGGAGAACCGTTTCCTGCCGTCGCGCTTCCGCCGCGGCGACGAGCCAAACGCGCCCGGCGACCTCGCGGGCGAGATCGCGGCGGTGCTCACCCTTGGCATCGACGGGTTTTTCACCGATCATCCCGCGATCGGTGTCGCCGCGCGAGGAGCAGCTGGATGAGAAGACTGTTGATCGCGGGGCTTTTGCTGATGACGCTGGAGGCCGGCTGCGTCCGCACCGCCGTCGGTCTCGCCACCGCGCCGGTGAAGGCGACGTCGTGGACGGTCGACCGGCTGACCACCAGCCAGAAGGAAGCGGACCGCAACCGCGGCCGCAAGCTGCGGAAAGCGGAAGCGCGCGAAGGCCGCGAGCGGCGCGAATGGACCAAGCGGTGCCGCAAGACCCCGGACGCGGCGGATTGTCGGGAGTATATGGGCTTTCGCGCCGCGCAGGCGGCCTAACCCGCGGCCAACCCACGCGCCACCGCGGCCAGCACCTCCGGTCGGTGCTGCACCCACAAGTGGCTGCTGCTCACTTCCGCCGACTCGCCCTGCCCATCGCGGCAGATCAGCCCGTTGACCAGCCCGTCCGACCGGCTCCAGATCGCGACCGATGGCACCGGTAAGGCTCGCGCGATCAGCGCCGAGCGCGCGATCACGTCCGGGTCGTCCAGCCGCTCGCCCGTGCTCCACTCGAAGAAGCGCCACACGTTCGTCGCTCGCCCATGGCCGGCGAAGGGTGAAGCCACGGTCACCACCTGCCGCACCAGATCGGGCCGCCGATGCGCCGCCAGCCGCGCCAGCAGCCCGCCGAGGCTGACGCCGACCAGCGTGACCGGGCCGTTTTCGACCGCGAGAAGTTCCAACCGCGCGATCAGGGTCTCCGCCTCGCGCCCCGCCGTGCGCGCGCCCCAGTTGCGTCCCAGTCCCCAAGGCTCCGCCCGATAGCCAAGCCGCCGGAGGTAGCCGCGCATCACGCTCATCGACCCGTGCGCATTGCCGAGGCCGGGAAGCAGCAGCACGGTTCGTCCGTCGCCGCGCGGAACGGCGGCGAGCAGCGCGCGCCCGCGCCACCAGGTCGCGCCCATCCACAGCGCACGCGGCAACTCCGCCGCCCATAGCCGTTTCGAAGGGGGCTTCAGAACCAGCGCAGCACCGTCCACGGGAACGGCGTCCATCGTCCGACCCGCACCCCCGCCGCACGCAGCGCCTCGCCGGTCCAGGCGTTGCAGGTTCGAAACGCGCTGTACCGGCCGCGCGCGTCGAGAAAGACGTCGCTCGCATCATAGCCGGGATAATGCCGCCCACCCGGCGCGACGCTCGCCCGGATGAATGCGGCGAGACGGCGGTACTCGTCCGGGCGCAGCACCAGTTTGCGCGTGTGGTCGTCGGGAGCGGGGGCGGGCAAGTGTTCGACGTGGAGCAGCGTCGCCTCGCTCCCCCACGCGGCGGCGAGCACCGTGGTCGCGCGCACGTCGCGCCAATGCGGCGTGCCGAGAAAGAACGCCTTGTCGCCCCAGCCGATCGCGACGTGGTTGAACCCCTCATAGCGCGGGTCGCGAAGGTCGTCGGCACGCGCGAGGACGCGCCAGTCGACCCCGGCGGCCACCTTGGGCATTATAAGGTCGGTGTGGATGCCGTTCGACTCGACATAGATCGTCACCCCCGACGCTGGCGCGCGCCAGCCGGGGTTGACCGGGATCATGCCGCCGATCAGCCCCGCAATAACGTACAGCGCGATTGCCAGCGCCACCGCAGCCGCCGCTCGTCCGACCCCTCGCGCAACCGCCCGCATGACCGAGCGTTACCACCACTCCGCCGCGCCGCAAGGAGCCCGCATGGACACGCACGTGCTCGATCAGCCGCCCGCCGACGCCGCCCCCGACTGGACCGTGGCGCAGAACTGGGACGCGTACACGCCCGCGGAGCACGCCACGTGGGATACATTGTTCGCGCGTCAGTCCGCGTTGCTGCCCGGCCGCGCCTCGAACGCATTCCTGCGCGGGCTCGATGTGCTCAAGCTGTCCAAGCCTGGCATTCCCGACTTCGCCGAACTGTCCGAGCGGCTGATGGCGCTGACCGGCTGGCAGGTGGTCGCGGTGCCGGGGCTGGTGCCCGACGACGTGTTCTTCGACCATATGGCGAACCGCCGCTTTGTCGCGGGCAACTTCATTCGACGGCCCGACCAGCTCGACTATCTGCAGGAGCCGGACGTCTTCCACGACGTGTTCGGGCATGTGCCGATGCTCGCCGACCCGGTGTTTGCGGACTATCTCGCCGCCTATGGGCGCGGCGGCGGGCGCGCGCTGGCGTTGGGGCGGCTCAAGAACCTCGCGCGGCTATACTGGTATACGGTGGAGTTCGGGTTGATCGCGGAGCCCGAGGGGTTGCGGATCTATGGCTCGGGCATCGTGTCGAGCCATGCCGAATCGCGCTTCGCGCTCGACGACCCCAGCCCTAACCGGATCGCGTTCGATCTCAAGCGCGTGATGCGGACCGAGTACCGGATCGACGATTTCCAGCAGAATTATTTCGTGATCCCGAGCTTCGACGAGCTGCTCCGCGTGACGGTGGAGACCGACTTCGTCCCGCTCTACGCCGAACTGGCCGGGGCGGAAGACATCCCGGTGGCGGAAGTCGTGCCGGGGGACCAGGTGCTCACGCGGGGGACGCAGGAATATGCGACGAGCAGGCTGATTGTCGATTGAGCGCAAAAAGCAACAGGTCAACATGCTTAGCGTGTGCTGAACGGTAGCTTCCGCCCGGCGAAATAGACCGACACGGCTGGTGAGACGATAACCCGTCCACGCCCGCTTTGATCGAGTTCCCAACGACAGGTGCGCCCGCCATCGGTCGGCATTCGAAAGGGTTCACTTACGCTGAACCGCTCGTCTCGGCGCTACCGCCGAGCGCGACGCCGTCAGCCGCAGGATCGCCCAGTCGCCGTGCATTTCCCGCTGCCCGGGCCTACAGCCTACCTCCCGGTACGCCGCCTCAACCGCGTCCGCCTGCGTCTCGAGCAGCCCGGCGAGCACCAGCGTCGCGTCCGGCGCGGCGACGGCGGCGATCTCGGGCGCCATCGCGATCAGCGGAGCGGCGAGGATGTTGGCGATCACGAGGTCGAACGGCGCGCGCGCGCTGATGGCCGCGTCGCGCGCGCCGTCCGCGACCAGCAGGTCGACGCGGCTCACGTCGTTGGCGACCATGTTCTCTTGGCTGACCGCGATCGCGACCGGGTCGATGTCGGTCGCCAGCACTCGTGCCTCCGGCCACAGGTGCCGTGCGGCGAAGGCGAGCAGGCCGGTGCCGGTGCCGAGGTCGACGATGTCGCTGAAGCGCTCGCCAGCCAACCCGTCCAGCATCGCGAGGCACCCGGCGGTAGTCTCGTGGTGGCCGGTTCCGAACGCCTGCCCCGCCTCGATTCTGAACGCCCGCCCGCCGGGCGGCGGATCGACCGGGTAAGCCGCGGTGTGGACCACGAACCGCCCCGCGCGCACCGGCTCCAGCCCCGCCTGGCTGAGCGTCAGCCAATCCTGGTCCGCGAGCGGCGCGGGCGCGGTCTCCGCTGCCCCGTCGACCAGCGCGCGCACCGTCGCC
>CAXSEO010000069.1:0-8309 GCA_964235525.1 uncultured Sphingomonas sp.
GGATTCGTAGTTGCGATCCCCGACTACCGGCTGGTGCCGCAGGTCCGCTACCCCGCTTTTCTCCAGGACAACGCCGCCGCCGTCCACTGGGTGCGCCTAAATGCGGCGAAGATAGGCGGAGACCCCGACCGGCTGGTACTCGCGGGCCACTCGGCGGGCGCGTACAATGCCGCGATGCTGGCGATGGACGGGCGCTGGCTGGGCGCGGACCGTCGGTTCGTCCGTGGCTGGATCGGGCTGGCGGGACCGTACGCCTTCCTGCCGCTCGACACGCCGGTGACGCAGGCGACCTTTGGCGGTGCCCAAGACGCGCGCTTGACCCAGCCAATAACCTTCGCGAGGGCAGGTAAACCGCCTACACTGTTGGCAACCGGCGACCAGGACACGCTGGTCCGCCCGCGCAATAGCGACTTTATGGCTGAGCTGCTGACGGCGGCGGGCGTGCGGGTCGTGCGGAGGCGCTATCCGGGCGTCGGCCATGTCGGGCTGCTCACCGCGATCGCCAAGCCGTTCCGGGGCAGGGCGCCGGTGCTGGACGACATGGTGAGCTTCGCGCGCGAGGTGACGCGGTAGCTACACTCGCCGCGCTCCCGCCTCGCGCACAGCCGCCAGCGTCGGCCAGCCATTGACCGCCATCAGCAGGTCCGCTTCCGCCAGCAGGCAGCGCAGCACATGCGCGCAACCCTCAGCGCCGCCCAGCGCAAGGCCGTAGCTGTACGGTCGCCCCACCCCCACCATCCGCGCGCCGAGCGCGACCGCCTTGATCACGTCCGTCCCTGAGCGGACCCCTGAGTCGAACAGCACCGGCACCCCGCCCGCCGCTTCGACCACCGCCGGCAGCATCTCGATCGCGGCGATGCCGCCGTTCGCCTGTCGCCCGCCATGGTTGGAGCAATAGATCGCGTCCGCGCCCGCATCGACCGCGCGCCGGGCGTCGTCGGGGTGGCAGATGCCCTTGAGCACGATCGGCAGCTTGGTCAGCGACTTGAGCCAGGGCAGGTCGGCCCAGCTCAGCACCCGCCCGAAGGTCGCGGCCCAGCGCCCGATCGCGGCGGGCAGGTCTTCCTCCGGCGGCCTGGCGAGCCGCGAGCGGAACACGGGATCGCTGAAATAGTTCTGGAGCACGTGCCCGCGCAGCTGCGGAAAGTTCGCGCCGTTGAGGTCGCGCGGTCGCCACCCGGTGACCCAGGTGTCGAGCGTTACCACGATCGCGCGATACCCCGCCGCCTCCGCGCGCGCGATGAGGCTGGCGGCGACCTCGTCGTCCTTGGGGGTATAGAGCTGGAAGAAACCGGGCGTCGACCCTTGCGCCTTCGCGACCTCCTCGAGCGGATCGTTGGACAGGGTGGAGGCGGTCAGCGGCACGCCCGTCTCGGCGGCGGCGCGCGCGGCGTGGAGGTCGCCATGCCCGTCCTGCGTGCACAGGCCCGTGACGCCGATCGGGGCCATGAACAGCGGCGACGGATAGCGCTGCCCGAACAGCTCGCACGACAGGTCGCGTTCGCGGGTGTCGACCAGCATCCGCGGCACCATGCCCCAGTGGCGGAACGCGTCGGCGTTGACCCGCTGGGTATGCTCGTCGCCGCAGCCGCCCTGCACATAGGTCCGCACGAACGGCGGCATCGCCTCCAGCGCGCGCGCCTCCAGCGTCGCGAAGTCGACGGGTACGCGCGGGACGACGCCGTGGAGACCCGCGCCGTAGATCGCGTTCTGATAGTCGCCGTAATGGGGCATGGGGCCTCTCCGTTCCGCGCGGCACCTTAGCCGCGGGACGGGGGCGGGCAAGCGCTTGATCTTGCGCGCCACTACCGCCAACGTTTCGCCAGAGACTAGCGGAGATGGCCAGTGATGACGCGAGCGATGTGGCTGGGCGCGGCGGCGCTGATGGTGCCGGGCGCGGGGCTGAGCCAGGCACCCAACCCGTTCGCCGCCGAAAGCACGCTGCCCTTCCACGCGCTGCCGTTTGATCGCATCCATGATGCCGACTACGCGCCCGCGTTCGAGGCGGGGATGGCGGAGCAGCGCGCGGAGATCGACCGGATCGCCAACGACCCCCCCGCGCCCAGTTTCGACAACACGGTCGTGGCAATGGAGCGATCCGGCCGGATGCTCGACCGGGTGCAGCGGGCATTCTCCGGCGTGGTGCAGGCCAACACCGACCCGGCGCTCGACGCGACGCGCGCGGCGATGGCGCCCAGGCTCGCTGCGCATGAGGACGCGATCTTCCTCGACCTCAGGCTGTTCGCGCGCGTCGGGGCGGTGTACGCGCGCCGCGACACGCTGATCGGCCCCGAGCAGCGCCAGCTGGTCGAGGTGGTGTACCGGCAGTTCGTGCGCGCGGGCGCGCGGCTGAACACGGCCGACCAAGCCAAACTGCGCGACCTCAACAAGCAGCTGTCCTCCGCGCAGACCGCGTTCGCGCAGAAGCTGGTCGCCGCCGCGAAGGCGAACGCGCTGGTGGTGGACGACCGCGCGGCGCTGGTCGGGCTCGACGAGGCGGGCATCGCGGCAGCGGCGCAGGCGGCAGCCGACCGCAAGCTGCCGGGCAAGTACGTCCTCCCGCTCCAGAACACGACGCAGCAGCCGCTGCTGGCGACGCTCAGCAACCGGGCGACGCGCGAGGCGCTGTTCATGCGGGGCTGGACGCGCGCCGAGCAGGGCGACGCCACCGACACCCGCGCGCTGGTCGTGCAGATCGCCGGACTGCGCGCGCGAAAGGCGGCGCTGCTCGGCTTCCCGAGCTGGGCGGACTATGTGCTCGGCGACCAGATGGCGAAGACGCCCGGCACCGCGCTCGCCTTCATGGCGCAGCTCGCGCCGGTGACGGCGGCGGAGGAGAAGCGCGAGGCGACCGAGCTCCAGGCGGAAGTGACGCGGAGCGGCGGCAATTTCCAGCTCAAGCCGTGGGACTGGGACTATTACGCGCAACGCGTCCGCAAGGCGAGGTACGACCTCGACGAGAATGAGGTGAAGCCGTATTTCGAGATCAGCACCGTGCTCACGCAGGGCGTGTTCTACGCCGCCAACCAGCTTTACGGCGTCCGCTTCGTCGAGCGGCACGACATTCCGGGCTATCAGCCCGACGTGCGCGTGTTCACCGTGTACGACAAGGACGGCTCCGAACTCGGGCTGATGTATTTCGACTATTGGAAGCGCGACAACAAGTCGGGCGGCGCATGGATGTCGAACTTCGTCGGCCAGTCGACGCTGCTCGGCACCAAACCAGTCGTTTACAATGTCGCCAACTTCACCAAGCCCGCGCCCGGCCGTCCCGCGCTGATCACGTTCGAGGACGTGACGACGATGTTCCACGAGTTCGGCCACGCGCTCCACGGGCTGTTCGCGGCGCAGGTGTATCCGGCGCTGTCGGGCACCGCGACCGCGCGCGACTGGGTGGAGTTCCCGTCGCAGTTCAACGAGCACTGGGCGCTCGACCCGCAGGTGTTCGCCCACTACGCGAAACACTATCAGACCGGCGCGGCGATGCCCGCCGCCCTGGTCGACAAGATCAAGCGCGCGAGCAAGTTCGACCAGGGCTATGCGCTGGGTGAGCTGGTCGCGGCCGCGCGGCTCGACATGCAGTGGCACAGCCTGCCCGCCAGCGCGCCCGCGCAGGATGTGGACGCGTTCGAGACCGCCGCGCTGGCGAGCACCGGCCTTGACACCGCCGACGTGCCGCCGCGCTACCGGTCGAGCTATTTCCAGCACATCTGGGCGGGCGGCTATGCGGCGGGTTACTATGCCTATCTCTGGACGCAGATGCTCGACAACGATGCTTGGGCCTGGTTCCAGGCGCATGGCGGGCTGACCCGCGCCAACGGCCAGCGCTTCCGCGACATGATCCTCTCCAAGGGGCACACCGAGGATTACGCGCCGATGTTCCGCGCCTTCTACGGCAAGGACCCGGATATCCGCCCGATGCTGGAGGATCGCGGGCTGGCCGGACCGAGCCAAGGCGCGCGCGCAACCGGCTAGGCTCGCCGAGCCGAAGCCACTCCGCGCGCGTTGGGGCGGCGATGGTCGTGTTCGAACTGCTGCTCGGCCTCCTCGCCGCTTGCGTCGTGCTGGCGTTGATCGCGCGGCGGTTGCAGGTGCCGCTCGCGGTGCTGCTGGTGCTCGGCGGGATCGCGCTCGCCTTCGTCCCGGGGCTGAGGCCGGTGCGGCTCGAGCCGGGGCTGGCGCTGGCGCTGTTCCTGCCGCCACTCCTCCAGCTCAGCGCCTACCGCACCGACTGGCCCGCGTTCCGCAGCAACCTGCGCCCGATCCTGCTGCTGGCGGTCGGCGCGGTGTTCTTCACGGCGGCGGCGGTCGCGCTGGTCGCGCGCTGGCTGGTGCCGCTGCCCTGGGGCGCGGCGATCGCGCTGGGCGCGATCGTCGCCCCGCCCGACGCGGTCGCGGCGGGCGCGGTGCTGCGCGATCTGAAACCGCCCAGGCGCCTCGCCACCGTGCTGGAGGGCGAGAGCCTGCTCAACGACGCCGCGTCGCTGGTGCTCTACCGGTTCGCGGTCGCCGCGACGCTGGCGGGGAGTTTCGACTTTGGCCAAGGCCTGCTGCTGTTCGTCGCCGCTTCGGCGGGCGGCGGGATGGTCGGCTGGCTGGTCGGGCGCGCGGCGATGTGGGTGTTCGCGCGGCTCGACGACACGCTGCTCGACATCACCGTCAGCGTGCTCGCCTGCTACGCCGCGTATTTCGCGGGCGAGGCGCTGCATGTGTCGGGAGTGCTGGCAGCGGTGTCGTGCGGGCTGGTGCTGGGGCGGCACCAGCATCACGAGTTCAGCGCGCGCACCCGGCTCGAGCAGGCGGCGGTGTGGAGCTTCTTCGAGTTCGTCCTGACCGGGCTGGTGTTCATCCTGATCGGGTTGCAGCTGCGCGGGATCGGCGCGCGGCTGGTCGACTATGACTATACGCGGCTCGCGATGCTGGCCGGCGCGGTGGCGCTGGCGCTGATCGTCAGCCGGTTCGTGTGGCTGTTCGTTGTCGGCGGCGCGGCGCAGCTGGTCCACCGCGCCCGGCCGATGGCCATGCCGCCGCTGCCCGCGAAGCAGCTCACGATCCTGTCCTGGGCGGGGATGCGCGGGGTGGTCAGCCTCGCCGCGGCGCTGGCGCTGCCCGACGCATTTCCAGGCCGCGACCTGATCCTGTTCCTCGCCTTCTGCGCGATCCTGGCGACGCTGGTGGTGCAGGGGACCACGCTGGGACCGCTGATCCGTCGGCTTGGCGTGAGCGAGCCCGACATGCGCGGCCCCGCGCCCGACGAGGTCGCCGCGCGGCGCGACGTCGCGGTGGCGGCGCTGTCGGTGGTGGAGGAGAAGCTGGAAGCCCCCGAGCACGCGGAGGTGGCCGGGGAGATTGTGGAGCAATTCAAGGAGCGGGTCGAGCAGATCGGTCGACTGGAGGAGGATTGCGGTACCGATGCCGACCGGCAGGGCGACCAGCTTCGCCTCCGCCTCGCCGCGCTGGAGGCGTCACGCGAGGCGTTGAAGGAGAAGCGCGAGGACTATGCTGACGAGACCGTGCGCTCGCTCAGCGCGGAGCTCGACCTGGAGGAGGAGCAGATCCGCCGCGAGCTGGGCGAACGCTGACGCCTGGCGCTTCTCCTGAGCGGCTATGCCGAGAACGCGGCGCTGGCGTCGGGGTTTCTGGAGCCGGGGATGGCGATGATCACCAAGCCGTTCGCGATGAAAGCGCTCGCGACTCGCATCCGTAGGATCATCGAGGGCTGGGTTTGCGGTAACGACGGAACGCAGGGCGCGGCCGCCCGTTCGGCCATTCCTTCCTGTAGCAAAGTTCCTCATGTCGGCGTCCGTCAGCCCTCCCGTGTCTCTCCTCGGCACCGCCGAAACCGCCGCTGCGCTCGCCGTGGCGCTGCCTGACGGCGACGTCCTGTTCGCCGCCGTCGACGACCAGCGCGCGGTTGCGATCGCTCACGCGCTTGGCTTGGGCGCGCCGGACGCGGCCGTGCTGTTCTGCCCGGGAAGCGACGCGCTGCCCGGTGACGCCGCGCCCGCCTCGCCCGCCAATGTCGGGCAGCGGGTGGCGGCGCTGCGGCACATGCGGGTGCTGCTCGCGAAGGCGGACCGGCCCCGCATCGCCTGCGTGACCTCGGGTGAGGCGCTGGCCCGGCTCTACGCGCCGCCGTCAACCTTCGCGGCGGCGTTGCCGCGCGTTGCCGCGGGTGAGCCGGTCGACCTGAAGGCGTTGTACGCCGAGCTGGTCGAACTCGGCTTCCTTGACAACGACCGCGTCGCCGAACCCGGCGAGGTCGCGTTGCGGGGGCAGGTGCTCGACGTGTTCCCCGCCGACGCGGATCAGCCGCTCAGGATCGAGGCGGCGGACGGGCGCATCGCCTCGCTGCGCTGCTACGACCCCGCCACGCAGCTCAGTACCGGCGACAGCGAGGCGCGTGAGCTCGGTCGGGTGCGCGAGCCCGCGCTGGACGGCAAGGGCGTGGCGCTGCCCGCTCACCTGCCCGGCGCGCGCGTGGTGCTGGAGCCGGGCGCGGACGATCGCCGCCGCCGCTTCCTCGCGCTCGCCGCCGATGCGGCGAAGCGGCTGCCCGCGCGCGCCGCCAAGGAGGTGGTCGATGAGAAGGCATGGGCGAAGCTGATCGACACGCGTGAGACCATCGACCTCACCCGCGAGGGCGAACCCGCGCCGCGCTTCGTCGAGGGCCGCGCCCCCTTGCGCGCGTTCGCGAAGGCGGCGCGCGAGGCGCTGGCGGCGGGCGACCGCGTGGTGTTGCTGGGCGGACCGCGCGACCTCAGGTTCCTGGGGCGGCGGGCAGCAAAGGCGCTCGGCGTCGAGCTGGGCGACGCCGCTTCCTGGCGCGCGGTTCGCGACGCGGCGCCCGGCAGCGCGTGGGCGCTGGCTATGCCCGCCGATCGTGGCTTCCGGCGCGCGGGCGTGCTCGCGATCGCCGCCGCTGACTTGCTCGGCGGGCGGGCGGAGCGCGACGACGCCGCCAGCCACTCCACCGACACCGCGCTGTTCGACTTTGGCGAGATTCGGATCGGCGACGTTGTGGTGCACGAGGATCACGGCATCGGCGTGGTCGCCGGGCTGGACGCGATGCCGGGCGACGCGGGCGGCGACGCGATCAAGCTGACCTATGCCGACGACGGCGTACGGCTGGTCCCGGTTGTGGAAGCCGACCGGCTGTGGCGCTATGGCGCGGACGCGGAGGCGGTGACGCTCGACAAGCTCGACGGCGCGAGCTGGCTCAAGCGGCGCGGCGCGATCGATGCCGCGGTGGCGGAGAGCGCGCGCGGGTTGATGCGGCTCGCCGCCGAGCGGTCGGGGCGCGCGGCTCCGAAGCTCGTCCCCGACCCGGCAGCTTATGAACGCTTCGCCGCCGGGTTCCCGTATTCGGAGACCGCCGATCAGGCGCGCGCGATCGCGGCGGTGCTCCACGACCTCGCCGCGGGCGCGCCGATGGACCGGCTGGTGATCGGCGATGTCGGCTATGGCAAGACCGAGGTCGCTCTGCGCGCCGCCGCTGCCGCCGCGCTGTCCGGGCATCAGGTCGCGCTTGCCGCGCCGACCACCGTGCTCGCCCGCCAGCACCTGGAGAGCTTCACCGCGCGGTTTGAGGGCACGGGTGTCGAGGTTGCTGGACTATCGCGGTTGTCGAGCGCGGCGGAGAAGAAGCGCGTCAAGGCGGGGCTGGCGGACGGGTCGATCCGGGTGGTCGTCGGCACCGGCGCAGTCGCCGCCAGGGGCATGGCGTACCACGACCTCGCGCTCGTCATCATCGACGAGGAACAACGGTTCGGCGCGGCGGACAAGGCGCGCCTGCGCGAATTGGGCGCGGGGCACAGCCTGTCGCTCAGCGCGACGCCGATCCCGCGCACGCTGCAGACCGCGCTGGTCGGCCTGCAGCAGCTGTCGGTCATCGCCACCCCGCCCGCGCGGCGCCAGCCGATCCGCACCAGCGTGGCGACGTGGGACGACAACACCGTCCGCACCGCGCTGCTGCGCGAACAGGGGCGTGGCGGGCAGAGCTTCGTGGTGGTGCCACGGATCGAGGACATGGCTCCGATCGCCGCCCGGCTCGCCAAGCTCGCGCCGGAACTCGAGCTGGTCCAGGCGCATGGCAAGATGCCCGCCGCCGAGATCGACGAGGCGATGGTAAGGTTCGGGCGCGGCGAGGGCGATGTGCTGCTCGCCACCAACATCATCGAGGCGGGGCTCGACGTCCCGCGCGCGAATACGATGGCGATCTGGCGCGCGGATCGGTTCGGCCTGTCGCAGCTTCACCAGCTGCGCGGGCGGGTAGGGCGCGGCGGGCGGCGCGGGCAGGTGCTGCTGCT
>CAXSEO010000070.1:0-8295 GCA_964235525.1 uncultured Sphingomonas sp.
TGCGGTGAGGTTGAGGCGATCCCCGGCTGCGCGCTCGAGCGCACCGACTGCCTCGACGACCCGGCGCCGACCGACGGCAGCTGCAAGGTCCAGGAAAAGGTTTATGTGTGCCCGATCCCGGGCGGCGCTCCGATCGAGAAGCAGTTCCTGTGCGGCGGCGATGTCTTCTGCGCGGGTAATGTCTGCCAGCCCGTGCCTCACGACCAGTCGCCCGACTTCGCGAACGCGCTGGTCGCGCTCCACACGATGGGCGAAGCCTCGAAGGGGCTCGATCAGAACGACCTGACGCTGTTCAAGGGGGCCGGAAACACCTGCTCGAAGCCCGTTTTCGGGCTGGGTAACTGCTGTGGGGGACACGGCATCCCGCTCATCGGCCAGTGTAACGACAGCGATCGCAAGCTCGAAAAGGCGATCGACAACGGCTACGCCCATTATGTCGGCAGCTTCTGCTCGGCCTCGTTCCTCGGCATCTGCACGTCGAAGGCGCTCAGCTATTGCGTTTTCGGCTCCAAGCTCACCCGCATTCTCCAGGAGCAGGGCCGCCCTCAGATCAACAAGGGCTGGGGCCCGGCGAAGACCCCCGACTGCTCCGGGTACACGGTCGCGCAGTTCGCCTCGCTCGACCTTTCCAAGATGAACTTTTCGGAGGTTTATGCCGATTTCGTAAACGCCGCCAAGCTGCCCGACCAGCAGGCGACGCTGACCGACGTCCAGGGCAAGATCCAGGCCTTCTACGCGCAGAACGGGGGTCATTGAGATGGCCACGCCCTTTGACGTCGGGACCTCGATCCCTAACCTTTCCGTGCTCGAGTTCGCGGTGCTGATCGCGGTGTTCCGCAAGCCCGGCATTCTTCCCGAGCAGGTTCGCCTCAAGCTAAGCCACTGGTTCGTCGTCGAGGTTGCGCCGGCCGAGATAAGCCGCGCCGGCGATCGTCTCCTGCATCGTGGCTATATCGAGCCCCGGGGTGACGGCTGGAATCCGGTGCCGCGCCTGGTCGACGATGCCGCCCGTCTGCTCGGCGGCATGATTCGGCTGATCGACGACGACCGCCAGCGCTTCGATGTCGCGCTTCTCTCCAAACTCGCCAGCCAATGGGGTGACAATGACGAAAAGCCTTAGGCGCGCCGTGGTGGCGCTCGCCCTCGCCTCCTCGGCGCTCAGTTCCGCACAGACGGCGCGCGTCGACCTCGCGACCGCGGCCGACGGCTCCGCGCCGATCGCAGAGCCCGAGGCAGTATCTGGGGCATCGTCGGCCTATGCTGTCCCGCAAGCTGCCGGTCCCGAGCAGCCCGCGACCGTCACGTCGGCTGACCTTTATTGCCGTAATAACCTCGGGACCTGGTTCTACTGCGACAAGCCGAAGGCCACGCCTCGGACCGCGCAGCCGGCCGCGCCGGTCCAGACCGCCGACGTGCGGATGAAGGCGATCACGCGCCAGCTCGACGAGCTCAAGGCGCGCGCGATTCTCGAGCCGACGACCGAGAACGTCATGGCTTACATCCAGTACCAGCGCGAGCAGTTGAACCGCGCCTCGACGTTCGCCGACGTCTGGCAGCGCGCGGTGTGGCAGCATCCCGAGCTCGACTACACGCTCCAGCGGCCGGTCTCGACGCTCGGCAAGCGGATGTGGCTCGACAACCGCAATGCCGACAAGGGCCATGTTCTCTCGCAGCTCTCGCGCCGCTACGGCATCTTCTACTTTTACGCGCAGGGCTGCGCCGCCTGCGAGATCCAGTCCCCGATCCTCAAATCGCTCGCCCAGTCGAGCGGGATGCACGTCGTTGCGGTGTCGATGGACGGCGGGCCGAACAATTCGTTCCCCGACTATGTGGTCGACAGCGGCCAGCGCGAGCGGATGGGCCTGACCGGCGACGAGACCCCTGCCCTCGTCCTGTTCGACAGCGTCACCAAGCAGCCCGTGCAGATCGGCACCGGGCTCCTCGCGGCCGACGAGATCGCCGATCGCATCTTCACCCTCACCAACGTCAAGCCCGGGAGTGACTACTGATGGGCCGGTCGATCCTCCGCACCCTGCGCCACTTTGTCGCCTTGCTCTGCATGGTGTCGCTGACGTCCGCTGCCTCGGCTGACGTGGGCGGCGAGATGGACAACTTCTTCCGTGGCATGGGGTCGCAGGCCAACGTGACCGGCCCGGGGGCGTTCCAGGGGCAGCAGGCGGGCTATTACAGCCTCGGCAATATCTACGTCCGCAATCCCCAGAAGACCATCCAGCCGTTCGACCTCCAGCTCCCCCACGCGCGCGCTGGTTGCGGCGGTATCGACCTGTTCGCGGGCTCCTTCTCGTTCATCAACGCGCATGAGCTCGTCGCGATGATGAAGGCGGTCGCCAACAACGCCTTGTCGTTCGCGTTCCAGCTCGCGATCGACAGCGTGTCGCCGCAGATCTCGAAGACGATCACCGACATCTCGCAGAAGCTACAGCAGGTCAATCAGATGAACATCTCCAGCTGCGAGGTCGCGCAGGGGCTGGTATCGCGGCTGTGGCCGTCGAACGACAGCAATCGCAAGACGATCTGCGAGTCGATCGGCAACAGCCAGGGCATTTTCGGCGACTGGGCGTCCGCGCGGCAGGGCTGCAACAACGGCGGCCAGGAGCAGTCGACCATCGACCAGAACAGCGACCCCAACATGAAGGCGCTGATCGCGGGGCAGCCGATCAACTACACGTGGAGCGTCATCAACAACGATGGCTGGCTTAAGAACACCGATCAGGCCTTCCGCGAGCTGGTGATGACGATCGTCGGCACGATCATCGTCACCAAGGCAACCGACGGTACCTCGGGGCCGCATTACCAGTGGCACGGTTCGGCCGACGCGGCCGTGCTCGGCGCGTTGATCGACGGTACCCAGAGCGGCGCGCAGCCGCAGGTCCTGCAGTGCGACGAGGCCACCCAGTGCCTCAGCCCGACGATGGTCCCACTCAGCATCAACCAGTCGGTTGCGTTCCGCCCGCGCATCAAGACGCTGCTCCAGCAGATGCAGCAGAACATCACCACCGACACCGCCATGACTGACGACCAGAAGTCTCTGCTCAACATGGTCAGCCTGCCGCTCTACAAAATCCTCGCCGTGCAGGCGGCGGCGCATGTGTCGCTCAACGATGGCGACCTCGACAACCTCGCCGAGGTGTCGGCGACCGAGATTCTCAATAATTTCCTCGATGTGGTTGTCCAGAAGGTGAGTGCGAACAACAACTCGCTCACCAATGCGGACGCGGTCTCGGCCGGGCAGTGGACCACGCAGATCAACAACGTGCGCACCCACTTCGATCAGCTCGAGGTCAAGAACAACTCGCGCATTCAGTCGACGATGGCGTTCGTCAACAAGTCGATTTACCTCGAGTCGACGCTCCAGAACTCGATGAGCCCGCAGATGCAGGCGTCGCTGATGTTCTCGCGCGGGTTGAACGCGCACGGGCTTCGCTAGGCGATCATAGGGGAAAAGGGGGCGCGCGCGATGACGGTCGAGGTTTTCACGGTCGGCGGCGGCGATTATGTCGTCAATGTCCTCAACGCCGTCTCGGCCTGGACCGGGAGCGGCGGCTACAAGTCGATGATCTCGGTGACGATGGTGATGGGGCTGGCCTACATGCTGTTCGTCGTCGCGTTCAGCCTTGACTGGCGCGCTTGGCTCAACTGGTTCCTGCAGAGCTTCGCGATCTACGGCATGCTGATGGTGCCCACCACCAGCGTCAAGGTGACCGATCACCTGAACCCCCAGCTCGCGCCCGCGATGGTCGACAACGTCCCGATCGGTCTCGGGATGCTGGCGAGCTTCACCAGCCAGATCGCGGATTACCTCACCACCACGGCCGAGACCGTGTTCCAGATGCCGAACGAGCTCCAATATTCGAACAACGGATTCGTCTATGGGAGCAAGCTGTTCGAGGCGACGCGCCAGCTGCAGATCACCGACCCGATCTTCGCGGCCAACGTCAACTCCTACATCAAGCAATGCACCTTTTACGACCTGCTGCTCGGGTTCAAGAACATGAACGCGCTCGCGTCGGCCACCGACCTGTGGGCGGCGATGGGTCCGGGGTCACAGGCGCGCGCGGTCCCGCAGCTGGCGAACCAGGGCGGGACGACGACCTCGAGTATCCTGCCCTGCAACCAGGCTTATGCGACGCTCGACGCACAGTGGACGCCGATGATCCAGCAGCTCGAGTCGATCTGGGCGAAGAAGCTCTATCCTAGCATGTCGAACGCGGTCGCGCAGGCCAAGGTCGAGCAGGACCTGCCCGTCACCTATCAGGCGTTCACCAACAACAGCTCGGCCGCGTTCAACATCCTGCGCCAGCATATGTCGATTAACGCATTCATCCAGGCGCGGGCGGATTTCAGTGGCGGCGCGGGGCAGGCGCAGCTCGACAGCTTCGCCGCGGGCCGGGCGGACCTCCAGACCGAGAACACCTACAACGCGATCGCGGTCGCGGCGATGAAGTGGGTCCCGATCCTCAACATCGTCTTGACCGTCATCTTCTATGCCATGTTCCCGGTCATATTCCCGCTGTTCCTGATGCCGCGGACAGGCGTGGCGACGCTCAAGGGCTACGGGATGGGGTTCTTCTACCTCGCGGCCTGGGGACCGCTCTACGTCGTCCTCCACATGATCCTGATGTCGCGGGGGATCGCTGCTGCTCAGGCGACAGCACCCGGCGGAACCACGCTCGCGACCTTTGCCGGGATCGGTGCGGTCAACGACGAGACCGCGACGCTCGCCGGCTATCTAATCGGCATGGTGCCGTTCATCGCCGCCGGGATGGCGCGCGGCGCGGCCGCGATCGCCGGGCAGGCGACGAGCTTCCTCGCGCCCAGCCAGAACGCCGCCGAGGCAGCCGCGCTCGAGGAGACGACCGGCAACTACAGCTACGGCAATGCAAGCCTCGCTAACTCGACGGTCAACACCCAGACTCGTGATCAGTGGAACACGGCGCCCAGCTTCCGGTCCGGCAACACCATGTCCACGTTCGTCGGGGCGAACGGGTCGTCGTTCACCTCCACCGCCGACGGCAGCGAGGTGATCGACACCACGGGCGCGATGTCGCGGCTTCCCTACAAGCCGAGCCTGGTCGGTTCGCAGTTCGGCGAAGCGCGGCAGACCGTGTCCGATTTCCATTCGCAATCGACCCAGATGGCCGATCGCGCCAGCAATTCGTACACGGCGGCTACGAACGACACGATGTCATTGTTCGACACTCTGCAGCACGGGCAGTCTAGCGACACGAGCAAGGGCACGTCCGAAACTGAGGGAACGCGCGAGGCCAGGGCCAACGGAAAGACCTGGTCGGATACGCTCGTCAACCAGTTCGGATGGTCGAAGGAGGCGGCGACAAAGACCGCTAATCTCGCCTCCTCAACCTCTGATTGGCGGGCCAGCTATGACGCTTCGATCAAGCCGGGAGGTGTACTCGGAAAAATTGCGGACAAACTGGGTTTCACCGAAAGGTTGGGCGCGAGCGCGGGTTATGGTCAGCGCGGATCCCACGAAACCAGTGATACTCTGGGCGCGACCGCAGACGACAGAGAGTCCCGCGGTCTTGCATTTCTCAATTCGGTATCTTCGACCTCGTCGGCCGAACGCGCGCGCGATAACTTCATTCGTGCGACGGCCAACAGCAGCGACAGTCACATCAATGGGTTGTCGCATCAGCGTGAGGCGCGGCTCTCCGATGCCAAGACGTTCAGCGCCGAGACCGCCCGGCTCAATGACGAAGGCAAGCGGTTCGAACGATCGGTCGGCTTGTCCGAGAGCAACGGCTTTCAATGGACGGAGGATCTCAGCCAGCGTTTCGTCCAGTTCGCGCGCCGTGAGATGGCGCTCAATCCCCCGCTACAGGCTAGCGGGTGGGAACCTGGCCAGGTTGGCGAGCTGACGCCGCAGCAGGACTGGACCAAGACCGAGTTGCAGCGGCGCTTCGGCGAGCAGTACCTCGCCGAGGAGCGCGCAAAGCTGGGACCGGTTGGTCCGCTCGCCGCGCGTCCGCTCGCGTCTCCCGGGTTCTCGTCCCGGGGGCGGCTCGAGGGATGGGGACGCGGGCAGCAGGCGGGGTTGGCCGCGCAGGGGCCGAAGGTCGATACCAAGGACGACCTCCGCGATCCCTCGCTGCAATCGCAGGTCGATGGTCAGTTCAGCTCGGTCAACTCGACGTTGGCTCATCGAGCGGGGCAGGCCGCGACCTCTGGCCGTAGTCTCGCGAGTGGCAGATCTCGAGTCGATGATTATGCGCGCGAGCGGACCGACAAGACGACCGTTGGTTCGATCCCGGCGGTCGACGGCATCATGAGCTACTTCGGTCACGGCGATAAGCACGAGAACCCGGTGGACGGGCGACCGCTCGCCCGTTCCCTCGGCGTCGACATCAAGCCGGGCGCGAATATCTCCTCGTTAACGGCCCCGATGGTTCCAGCCGTCAAGGCCGTGGCGTCATCTGCGCGAGATCTGCACCTTCCTCAAACGACCATCACGTCCGGAAATGACAGCCATCAGCATAAGCGTGGTGGTGCTCATTACCGTGACGCGGCCGTTGACTTCCGCGGCAACAACATCACGGCCGCTCAGGGGCAGGACTGGTCATCGCACGTCAGTGGCGCGCTCGGACCGAAATATTATGTGAACTTCGAGACGTTCCCACTCAGTCCGGACAGAAACCACCTGCACGTCCAGGTTCGGCAACCGCGTTAGTGGTGGTGCGGATGTTCACTCCACATGCCGACGGCGATCAGGCCAATCCAGAACAGGATGATAACGGCCCGGGCAATTTCAGCTCGTGCACTGAACGATCGATTTTTTTCGGACTCCGTCGTCCACTCTCTAGCGCGTTCGTCTATCCCCGGATTTCCCCCTATCGGGTTGTACCTCGCCGAGGTCGGGTTATAGAGGGAACTGGGCCAGTCGTCTTGCATCGCTACCTCCTGAGAGGTGCTGGATACCAGAACGAGAAAGTTAAACAACTACCGAAGAGCTCGCTCTGATGCGTCGACTGCACGTTCGGCAGGTGTGTTGTCCCGTTTGCAGCAGCGGCGTGCATGGAGTCCGTCGTCTGTATCTCCCGTTCCAATGCGTGTCGTGCTCGCGTCCGCTGCTCCTCATTCCAAATGGCTCTGTTGGCCTTCAGCTGGTGCCCTTGATCGCGATCGCGCGTCTTGCGGTGTCGATCTACGCCTGCCTCGCCATTGCAGCCCTACTCGTTCCTGTGTTTACGCCCAAGAATTGCATGCAGCTGTTCGGGTTTTTCGGTGTTGCCCACGGAGCTATCGACCTCGCCTCTGCCTGTCTCATGTCAAGGACCGGTATCGTTGAGCGCCCCTCTCGTGCGCCGCAACAGCCCAATCGCAATGTGGTCATCGCAATATCGTTCTCCTCGGGCAGTCTGGCGGTCCTGCTGGGTGCCGCCGGACTCTTCCTTTCCGCCGCGATGCGGTGAACTCCTCGTAACCAATTCTGCGCATGATCGTTGTCTCTGCTTCAAGGAAGAGATGACGAGCATGACGCCGATCGAACTCAAAGCCTGGATCGCCACCTATGTCGCGATGTTCGTGCTGTGCGGCATCGCGTTCGCTCTCTCCGTCGCGGTCGCGCTAACCACCGCGGCGCGGGATCGGGTGTGGCTCGATGTTCGCGGCGTGAAGGGTGCGGTCCTGTTTTTGCCCAAGCTGTGGTGGCGCTGGCAAAAGGTCTACATCACCGCTGCCCCGGTGACGCTAGGCATCGTCTTCTGGTACGCTTCGACGCTGCGCTGGTAGGCAGGGTCGTCGCGCGCGTAACTTCGCGCTGGGCTGCCGTACCGGATGTAAGCAGCTGCGCCTTGCGGGTTCTGCCGCACTGGGGAAAGCTGGGTACCTGATGATCCCGTTGTGCCTTATCCTCGGCGACAGCACCGCGATCGGCACGGCGGCCGCGCTTGCCGCAACCGGCGTGCGCTGTGAAGTTCACGCTCGCATCGGCGCGACCTCGTCCGATCTGGTCAGGGCCTGGCAAGGCCCCGGTATGGCGGCTCGCGCGGCGATCGGGTTGGGGTCCAACGACCCGAACAGCCCTGCCCTCGCCGGTAATCTCGTGGCTCTTCGGCGTCGGATATCGGCGTCGCGCGTCACCTGGATCGCGCCCTACCATTCGGGAGCCGCGCGTATTATCTCCGCCATCGCCCGAGCATTCGGTGATGATGTCGTATCGCTTCAGTACCAGCCGACCCGCGACCGCCTTCATCCCGCCAGCTACCGGCCGGTGGCGGCGGCCCTGCATTGGAACGATCTCGCGCGAAAGCGGATGAG
>CAXSEO010000071.1:0-8289 GCA_964235525.1 uncultured Sphingomonas sp.
CCTTTCACGGAGTGCCACGCTTGCGCCACTTGGTCCACAGGTGGCGCGCGAGCAGCGTCGGCGGCATCCGCTGCCAGTGCGAGCGGACGTAGAACGCGAACCGCGTTCCCGATCGCGTCGCGCGGCCCCAGCCGTCGCGAGCGAGCAGGCGGCGGCGGATCAGCGGGCCGAGGCTGTCCCGCATCCGCCAGCTGTCCGGCACCGGCGTGCCGTAGAGGTCCGCCGCCTGCCGCCCCGCGCGCATCACCGGCCCGACCGCGCCGTGCAGTGTCGCGCGCGCGTGGAGACGCGACCACCAGCCTTCGCCGTCGAACTCGCGGCAGAGGCGGTCGATGTCCCACAGGTTGCGAAGGCCGCCTGCCAAGTCTCCGTCCGCGAACAGGTGCAGCGCGGCGTGGATCACCATGTCCTCGGGCGACAGCACACGCAGGCCATAGGTGAGCGGAACGCTGTCCGCGATCAGCGCGTCCGCATCGGGCTTCGGTCGCGCGGTCGGCGGCAGGATCGTGTGGTGGACGTCCACCATCCGGTCGCGTGTCCGATGGATCAGCGGCGGGAGCTCGTGCATCCAGCGGCGGTAATAGGCGTCGTCATAGGCGTCCTCCTTGACCCACTCCCACCCCGTCGCGAGCAACGCCGCTTCCACCGCCGCCAGCGCCGCGCGCCGCACCAGCAGGTCGAGGTCGCCGATCTGGCGCCCCTGCCCAACCGCCAGCCCGGCGGCGACGAAGGCGGTGCCCTTGAGGAGCACCACCGGCGCGTCGAACTGCGCGAGCGCGCGGCGCGCCATCTCCGCCTCCCACAGCGCCGCGACGCGTCCCGCCTCCGCCCCCGCGCGCGCCTCGTCGAGGATCGCGCGAACAGCGGGCGGGATCGCCAGCCCGTCGACGCGCCACGCCAGTGAGGCGAGCAGCTGCTCCGCCCGCGCCATGGTGATGAGCGCGGTCCACCCCGCCGCGTCGAGCGCCAGCACCGATGCGGGCTCCGCGAGCGAGCGGGTGAGGAGGAGGGCGTCGCGGCGCTTCGCGCGTAAGCGTCCTTCCTTGTTCCCCTGCAAAGGCCGGGGCCCAGCAACGACGGCCGGTGTGCCTGGGCCCCGGCCTTCGCCGGGGTACCGCCGATCGGTGTTGGCAGGCCAGCGACTCACCCCCACAACCCCTCCACCTGCGCCAGCGCGGTCGCCGTGTCGGGATAGTCGATCGCCGCCGCGCGTACCTCGCGCACCAGCCGGGTCAGCGCGCGGAACCCCGCCTCGCCTAACGCCTGATAGTTGGTCGACGCGCCGGTCAGCCGCACGAATGCCTCGCTCCGCGCCACCGCGCGCTCCGCATTCGCGAAGCCGTGGCGCGGGAACAGCAGCAGCGCGGGCCGGGCAGGCTCATCCATCCGCGCGAGCGCCTCGGCGTCGGGGATGAGGTGGCGCAGGTCGCCCTTCGGCGTGCCTCGCAGCAATGGGCCGAAGCGGCTGTCGGGCAGCGCCGCGCCGAGCAGCGCGATCGATGCGTTCTTGAGGCTGACCGGGCGTGGAAACGGGTGGATCAGCCCGGTCGCGGGCTCGACCAGCGCGAACTCGTCCGCCAGCAACCGCCAGCCGCGCGTCGAGAGCAACGCGGCGAGCGTCGATTTGCCGGACCCCGACTCGCCCGTCATCACCAGCGCGCGGCCGTCGCGCTCGACGACGCCCGCGTGGAGCAGCAGGAAGCGGCGGCAACCCAGCGCGAGCTGGAGGTTCATGCCCATCTCGGCGGCGAGCAAGCCTTGCGCGAGCGGCAGCGGCGCGGCCTCGGGCAGCCAGAAGTCGCCCGCCAGCGTCACTGCCGGGCGCAGCCATCGCCGCCACGGCCGCGCCGCCTCCAGCCGCACGGTGTAGTCGGGCACCTCGGGCCGCGGGTAACCCGCGTACAGTCGATCGAGCCCCGCAATCGGCGCGCGCCAGTCCGACCCGACGCCGAACGCGACCGGTCCGACCCGGACCGTGAACGCGTGTCTCACACCGCCTCGACCAGCCCCGCCGCGACCAACTCGTCGAGCCGCGCCGCCAGCGCAGCCTCGTCCGCGTCGGCGAGGGCATACCGCTCGGCCAGCTGCGCCAGCAACTCCGCTTGCGTGAGCGCCGCGTCGGTCAGTGCGGCCATGATCTCCGGCGCGGGCTCGGCGAGCAGGTGCGTGACGCCCGACGCGCGGTGGAACACCGCCGTCAGCACGTCGAGCGGCTCGACGAGCAGCGTGTCGGGCGTGGCGGCGAGGAAGCGACGCTCGACCGTTTCAACCTCACCCGTCATGCCGGACTTGTTCCGGCATCCAACGCTGTGCGGACGTGCGTAACGTAAGCACGCGGACGCCGTTGGACCCCGGCACAAGGCCGGGGTGACGAAGAGATCAAGCAAATAACTTTCGTCACGGCCTCAGCCGCGCGGCATCTGCAACGACGCGAAGCAGGTGAAGCCCTGCGTCCCCCGCTGGAGCCGGCGGATATAGTTCATATACGCCTGGCTGCGCTGGTAATCGACGCCGCTGAGCGTGCCGCCATTGGCCAGCGCGTGGCGCACCTCCTCGCCGGTGAACGCACGACCCGGTGGCGGGAACGCGCCGCTGGTTCCGGCGGGCACGGCGGTGCCGTCGCGGGCGATATAGCTGCCCGCGCGCGCATGGTCGGGGACCGGGATCTGGCACAGCATCACCGACGCCTGCGTCTGCGCCAGCGCCGGGCGGATCGACAGCACCGACGCCGCGCCCGCCGCGCCGAGCATCAGCGCGCGCCGGGTCGTCGCGCCGGTCGCGGGTGCGCCGTCCTGGTCGGGTTCCTGCCCCATCGCGCTCCCTTATAGCAGCCTGCGGTGTTTCACATCGGTAAACCCGCCGCAAGCGCGCCACCGGCGTTCCGAACCGGGACGCGAGGCGTTAGAAGGCACGATGGCTTTGTTCCCTCGCCTGTTCGCGCACCGCGCCGCGCCGCTGCCGTTGCCGCCGCCGGTCGAGCTGCCCGACACCGCGCTCGCGGACGTGCTCGACGCGATCGTCGAGCCGGTGCTGGTGATCGCGGACGGCGCGGTCGCGAGCGCCAACGCAGCCGCACGCGCGTTGCTCGGCGAGCATATCGTCGGCGAGGACGTGCGTGTCGCGATCCGCCATCCGGCCGCCGCCGAACGGCTGCGCGCCGACGCGCCCGATGGCGCGCCGGTCGAGCTGGTCGGGCTCGCGGGGCGCGGCGGCCGCTGGGAGATGCGGATCGGCCGCATCCGCGACGGGCGGCGGGTGGTGCAGCTGCTCGACCAGACCGCCGCCCATGCCGCCGAGCGGGCGCGCGTCGATTTCGTCGCCAACGCCAGCCACGAGCTGCGGACGCCGCTGGCCGCGATCCTCGGCTATGTCGAGACGTTGCGCGAGCCGGGCGCGGCCGACGCGGCGCTGCAGCAGTGCTTCCTCGGCACCATTGACCGCGAGGCGCGCCGGATGGAGCGGCTGGTCGAGGACCTGATCTCGCTGTCGCGGATCGAGGCGACCAAATATCGCGCCCCCGATGGCGAGGTGGACCTTGCCGGGCTGGTGCGCGCGGTCGCGGACGAGGTGCGCGTGGCGTCCGGCGCGCGCGCGGAGGAGATCGTGCTCGACCTGCCCGACATGCCCGCCCCCGCGCTGGGCGACGCGCCGCAGCTGTCGCAACTGCTCCACAACCTCGTCACCAACGCGCTCAAATACGGTCGCGCGGGTACGCCCGTGACGGTCTCGCTCGCGCCCGACGCGCCCGGTTTCTGGCGGTTGTCGGTCGCCGACCAAGGCGATGGCGTCGCTCCCGAACATTTGCCCCGGTTAACCGAGCGGTTCTTCCGCGTCGACGCGGGCCGCAGTCGCCAGGCGGGGGGCACCGGGCTGGGGCTCGCGATCGTCAAGCACATCGTCGAGCGCCATCGCGGGCGACTCGATATCGCCAGCATTCCGGGCGTCGGCACGACCGTCACCGTGCTGCTGCCCGCGCCACCGCCGGTGTCACAAAACGGCAACCGCGACCCCGCATAGCGTCTATGACCTCGAGGATTTCAGGATGTTCGGCCGCAACGGCACGGTGACCCCCTTCAACCAGGATCTGCGCGAACTCCGCGGCCTCATCGCGCAGATGGGCGGCTTGGCCGAACAGGCGGTCGAGCGGGCGATGACCGCGCTTCAGCGGGGTGACGCGCAGCTCGCCACCGCGATCCGCGCCGACGACGCGCGTGTCGACGCGATGGCTGCGGAGGTCGAGCGCACGGTGGTCCGCATCATCGCCGGCCGCACCCCTGGCGAAGCGGACCTGCGTGAGGCGATCGCCGCGCTCAAGATCGCCGCCGTGATCGAGCGCATCGCCGATTACGCCAAGAACATCGCCAAGCGTGTGCCGTTGCTCGAAAGCGACAGCCGCATCGAGCCACTCTCCACCCTCCCCGCGATGGGGCGGATGGCGGCGGAGATGGTCCGCGACGCGCTCGACGCCTTCGCCGCGCGCGACGCCGCCGCCGCGCAGGCGGTCAGCGCGCGCGACCGGGCGCTCGACGACTTCTACGACAGCATCTTCCGGGTGCTGGTCACGCATATGGTCGAGAACCCGTCCACGATCGGCCAGGTCGCGCACCTGTTGTTCGTCGCCAAGAATCTCGAGCGGATCGGCGACCATGCCACCAACGTCGCGGAGATGGTCTATTTCGCCGCCACCGGCGCGCAGATGGCCGAGCGCGAGCGCGGGACGGCGGCGCTGGGCTGACGCATGACGCACGCTCGGATGCTTTTGGTCGAGGACGACGCGGCGCTCGCCGAACTGCTCCGCTTTCATTTCGAGCGCGAGGATTTCGAGGTCGCGCACACGCCCGACGGCGAGGAAGCGTTGCTGCTCGCGCGCGAGACGCCGCCAGACATCGTGCTGCTCGACTGGATGGTGGAGGGCCTGTCGGGGCTGGAGGTGTGCCGGCGCCTGCGCCGGATGCCCGCGATCGCCAACGTGCCGATCATCATGCTCACCGCGCGCGGCGAAGAAGAGGACCGGGTGCGCGGGCTGGAGACCGGCGCGGACGATTACGTCACCAAGCCGTTCTCGCCGCGCGAGCTGGTGGCGCGCGTTGCCGCCGTGCTGCGCCGGGTGCGCCCCGCGCTGGCGGGCGGGCAGCTCGCTTATGCCGATATCGAGATGGATACCGGCAGCCACCGCGTCCGCCGCGCGGGTGAGGCGGTGTCGCTGGGGCCGACCGAGTTTCGCCTGCTCCGGCATTTCCTGGAAAACCCCGGCCGGGTGTTCTCGCGCGAACGGCTGCTCGACGCGGTGTGGGGGCATGGCAGCGAGATCGAGATCCGCACGGTCGACGTCCATATCCGCCGCCTCCGCAAGGCGATCAACGGCGAGCGCGACCGCCCCGACCTGATCCGCACGGTGCGCTCCGCGGGCTATGCGCTGGACGCCACCGACGGCTGACCGTCGGTCGGTCGGGCGCGAAGGACCCAAGCGGCGGGTGGTGCGTTACCCCGCCCGCGCGCCGCATGACCTGCGCTGCTTAGTCACGGAGATTCCCCATGAAGCTCATCCTGCTTGCGGCCGCTGCCGCGATCGCCGCCCCGGCGCTGGCGCAGACCACCGCGCCGTCGGGCCAAAGCTCTTCGCCGACCACCGCGCCCGCGACCGACCCGGGCATGAGCGGGTCGCCAACCGGCACCAGCGCCACCGACCAGACCACCGCGCCCGACAGCTCGTCGGCCGCGCCGATGTCGAACGGGTCGACGAGCAATGGGTCGAGCACCGGGTCCATGTCGGGCGGCTCGATGAGCAACGGGTCGATGTCCAACGGGTCTATGTCTGGCGCGCCCGGATCGAACGCCGCGATGGCGAACGGCGGCGCGGCCATGGGCGACTCGGGCATGCAGCGTAACATGGCGGCATCGGACCCCAATTACCCGATCTGCAGCGCCAGCGTCACCGACCACTGCCGCGAGCGCTCCAACGCCGCCGGGGCCCGTGTCCATTCGCGCCGACGCGGCTGAACCAGATAGAAGATGGTGCCGTTTGCCCGCGTGGCGAACGGCGCTAAGGGGGGCGCTCCCGAAAGCCAGGAGCGTCCCCTTTTCATGTCCGATCCCATCCGCTTTGACGGCCGCGTGGCCATCGTTACCGGCGCGGGCGGGGGGTTGGGCCGAGCCTATGCGCTCGACCTCGCCCGGCGCGGAGCCAAGGTGGTCGTCAACGACCTCGGCAACGCGGACGCGGTGGTCGCGGAGATCAACGCGGCGGGCGGCGAGGCGATGCCGGACGGCGGCGACGTATCGGACTATGCGGCGATGACGGCGATGGTCGCGCGCGCCGCCGATCGCTGGGCCGGCGTCCACATCCTGATCAACAACGCGGGCGTGTTGCGCGACAAGAGCTTCGCGAAGATGGAGCCGGCCGACTTCGAGTTCGTAGTGCGCGTCCATCTGCTCGGCTCCGCCTGCGCGACCAAGGCGGTGTGGGACACGATGCGCGCGCAGAACTACGGCCGCATCCTGATGACCGCGTCGTCTAGCGGGCTGTTCGGCAATTTCGGCCAGGCGAACTACGGCGCGGCCAAGATGGGCATTGCCGGCTTGGCGAAGACGCTCAGCATCGAGGGCGCGAAAAACAACATTCGCGTCAACACGCTCGCGCCCACGGCGGGCACGCGGATGACCGAGGGGCTGCTCCCCGATGCTGCGTTCGAGGCGTTCGCGCCCGAGAAGGTCGCGCCCGCCGCGCTGTTCCTCGTTTCGGAAGACGCCCCCACCAACCATATCGTCGGCGCGGGCGCGGGCGTGGTGCAGGCGGCGTACGTCACGCTGACTCCCGGGGTGGCGCTGCCCCAGCTTACGCCCGAGGCGGTCGCCGCGAACTGGACGAAGATCACGGACCGTACGGGCGAGATCGTACCGCAATCGGGGGTGGAGCAGGCGATGCTGATCGGCAAGGTGCTGGGCGGGTTGGGGTAGATTACCGCCCGAAGCTGGGATTCGGGGGCGACGTCTGCGGCATACGAAAAGGCGGGCTCACGACGTCTCCGCTTCCCAAGACCGAAACCCTAAACCGGCTTAGTCCAGGATAATAGGCATCCGCCCGACAAACGTGATTGCATTGTCCGGAGCACGAACCCCCAAGCCAACGTCGAACCTTGATTAGCCGCTTGGGCGCAAGCGTCAGCCAGCCCGGCATGTGCGCGGCCACCCCATAAGGGCGCACGCACACTTGGACCAAATTCATTTCGGTCTCCACTTTATGCCAGCCGCGTGGCAGCGCACCTGGCGCGCCCTCGTCGAAATGCTCGACATTAACCGCGAGCAACAGACGCACAGGCACGGACCCGGTGTTTTCCACCGATAAATCGCCGGGCTGAGGTCCTACGTGCAGCCGCACGGCGGACGGCGAAGCCGCGGACGGAGTAGCCATCGCCATGCCCGCGCACACGGCTATGCCCCTGACAAATCGGTGCCAGTCCACCTTCACCATTGCAGGCTTTCTCGCACGATCGGACTGGCCCCTTCCATCGCGGCAATGGCGTTACAGGTAATCGCACCTGTCTGCGTCACCTGCGAGCCGAACCGGGCATCTTGTACCGGGCCGTCAATAAAATGCCCAATCGTCTCACTGTGCCGCGACTCCTTAACCTTGTGGTCGATCCAAAGCAGCCCTGCAGCGTCGCGCTTTCCTGGCGCAAAGTGATCCTGCCAATGTACGTTCCAGTAAAAGTGTTTGATCTGCTCAAAGCTACCGTTGTTTCGCCGCAGCAACAGCACGGTACAAAAGTGTAATTCTAACTGTACCCAGCATAGGTAATTCGATTTCCCCGTCATGCCATTTCGGCGCTGAAAGGGCCAGTTGTCCTTGGGAGCGTCGGCGTGCGACAGCTTTATGGTGCTAGGCAGAGAAAAGCCGCCGAGGTTGAGGTTGAGAGGATGCGCAGGCGTGTAGCCATTCAGCGCCGCCGTGCCCGGAGGATAGACGAACACGTCTGCTGCGGAGATTACGTCTCGACAAACCTGAACGGGTCTCGAAGGCGCGCGGTCCCGCAACACGCGCACGCTCCCGTCCGCAGCTTGCAGCCCCCGGTACAGAGCGCGGTTCGTCTCGACCCACTGCAATTGCGTAAATCCGATGCGCGCGCCTACTTCATGGGCGGAAGCCTCCAACGCCACCGTCGCTTCGACTTCGAAGAAGTCGGACTCGAACCCCGCGACGCCGGCCGACGCACCCATCATGACAACGATTGGCCGCTTGGGACTGCGGGTTACCCTCATCGTCGCATTCTTGACGGTGACCATGCAGCG
>CAXSEO010000072.1:0-8270 GCA_964235525.1 uncultured Sphingomonas sp.
TACCGGGCCAACATGACGCTGCTCGATGCGATGATCGCCGTCGGTGGCTTGAGCGAATACGCGTCGGGCAATCACGCGCGCCTAGTCCGCTATGACCGCGCGACCGGCAAGCAGCGCGAGTATAATCTGAAGATCGGGCGCCTGCTCAAGAACGGTGACCCGTCCGCGAATGTGCGGCTCGCGCCGGGCGACGTGATCATCATCCCCGAGAGCATGTTCTGAAGGCCGCCCGGTGAACGGCATCTATGACGAGGTAAGGATCGCGCTCCACGCGATATGGTCGCGCCGCTGGCTCGCGCTGGCGGTGGCGTGGGGCGTGTGCGTGCTTGGCTGGCTGGTGGTGGCGCAAATGCCCAGCCGCTACGAGTCGCGCGCGCGCATCTTCGTGCAGATGCGGTCGGTGCTCCCGACCGGTCAGGCCGATGACGCGGGAGCTGCGCGCAACATCGACACCATCCGCCAGACGCTGACCGCCGCCGTCAACGTGGAAAAAGTGGTGCGCGGCACCGACCTCGCCGCCACGGTCGCGAACGACAAGGACGTGGCCGATCGTGTCGCCGGGTTGGCGGGCGCGATCAAGGTGACCGCGCAGCAGGACAATCTGTTCGAGATCACCGCCACCGCGTCCAGCCCCAGGCTCGCCAAGCAGATCACCCAGAAGCTGATCGACCTGTTCGTCGAGCAGAACCTCGCGGGCGACCGCACCAGCAACGCGCAGTCACTGTCGTTCCTCGACGGCCAGCTCGCCGGCTTGCAGAAGAAGCTGGCGGATGCAGAGGCGAAGCGGGCGGACTTCCAGAACCGCTATCTCGGCTCGTTGCCGGGGACGGGCAGCGTGTCCGACCGGATCGCGGCGGCGCGCGAACAGATGGCGCAGGTGCAGGGCGACCTCGCCGCCGCGCAATCGAGCCTCGCCGCCGTCAACGGCCAGATGGCGGGCACCGCGCCCAGCGTCGCCGGCGCGGCCGGGATCGCCCCCGGTATGGGCCCGGCGCGTGCGCGGCTCAACGCGCTCCAGGGCCAGCTCGCCGATGCGCGCGCGCGCGGCTATACCGACAACCACCCCGACGTGGTCGCGCTGCGGCAGCAGCTCGCGGTCGCGCAGGGAGCGGCCGCACATGAGCCGATGGCGGGCGGTTCGGCGGCGGGGACGCAACCCAACCCGCTCTACCTGTCGCTGAAGTCCATGCAGGCCGACAAGGCCGCGCAAGTCGCCGCGCTCGGGATGCGTCGCGCGCAGATCCAGGCGGGGCTGGACCAGCTCAACGCCAAGCTCGCCGGCAACCCCGAGGTCGCCGCCGAACAGGGCCAGATCGACCGCGATTATCAGGTCACCAAGGACCAGTATGACCAGCTGCTCGCCAGCCGCCAGCAGATCGCAATCAAGGGCCAGGCGCAGACGCAGACCGACGCGGTGAAGTTCTCCGTGATCGACCCGCCGACCAGCTCGCGCACCCCGGTCGCGCCCAACCGGCCGCTGTTGCTGACCGGCGTGCTGCTCGCGGGGCTGGCGGCGGGGGTCGGCGCGGCGTTCGCGATGACCCAGGTGCAGACCACCTTCCCGACCGTGCAGCGATTGCAGAAAGCGGCGGGGATGCCCGTGATCGGCTCGATCGGCGAGACGGTGACCCAGCTGCAGATGATCGAGCGGCGTCGCAAGCTGCGGCTGTTCGCGGGCGGCGCGGGCGCGCTCGCGCTGGCCTGGCTGGCGTTGCTCGGTGTCGAGATGCTCCAGCGCGGACTCGCCGCATGAAGGACGCCATGCCCAAGCGCGACCTGTCGCTGATCGAACGCGCCGCGACCGTGTACGACTTCGCCGCGCACCTGCGCGCGCGCGTCCCGGCGGAGTTGCTGCAGGGTGAGGCGGCACCGCCGGTCCCAGCGCCTTCCGATCTCCCGCCTGTTCATCCCGAGCAATCAACCATTGGTGCTGAGCTCCACCCCGTTCGTGCTGAGCCCCAACCCGTTCGTGCTGAGCTTGTCGAAGCACCGCCTTTTTTCGCCAACGGAAACGAGGAAGGCAGCCCTTCGACAAGCTCAGGGCGAACGGAGGAGAAGAGGCATTTCTTCCAAGACTTAGACGCTCCAGCCGCCCCACCGTCCTTCGCCCCCCGCGCCGATGGCGCACGGGTCGAGGCGATCGACCGCGCGCGGCTCGCGCAGAAGGGGATGATCGTTCCCGGCGCGCCGATCGGGAGCCTCGCGGAGGAGTTCCGGCTGGTGAAGCGGCAGCTGCTGCTCACCGCCGAGAAGCTGCCGGGCGTGCGCGCGCGCACGATCCTGGTCGGATCGGCCAAGCCCGGCGACGGCAAGACCTATAACACGATCAATCTCGCGCTCTCCATCGCCGCTGAGCGCGATGTCGAGGTGCTGTTGATCGACGCGGACTTCGCCAAGCCCGACGTGATGGCCGAGCTCGGGCTCGACGAGGGGCCGGGGCTGCTCGACATGCTCGCCGACCATTCGCTCGACCCCGAGGCATTGGTGGTCCGCACCGACGTGCCGCATTTGTCGCTACTCCCGGTCGGTGCGAAGACGCATAGCGACACCGAGCTGCTTGCCAGCCGCCGCACCGCCGAGGTGATCGAGCTGCTGCTCGCCGCCGATCCGCGCCGGATCATCATCTTCGACTCGCCCCCCGCGCTCGCCGCCTCGCCCGCGTCGGTGCTCGCGCTGCACGTCGGCCAGGTCATGCTGGTGGTCCGCGCCGACTGCACCACCGAGAACGATGTGCGTCAGGCCGTCGGCCTGCTCGACGGCTGCGAGCATATCCAGCTCGTACTCAACGCCGTCTCGTTCGTGCCGGGCGGTAACCGTTTCGGCAGCTATTACGGCCAGGGAGTCTGACCATGCGTCCCGCCCTCCTCCTCACCACGGTCGCGCTGGTCGCCGCCGCGCCCGCCGCCGCCGATCCGCACGTGCAGGTGTCGCCGTACATCGAGCTTGACCAGGTCGCTGCGATCAACCTCAACAACGACGACGCGGTCACCTGGACCGAGGTGGCGGTGGGCGTCGACGCGTCGGTCGCCACGCAGCGCGCGCAGGGGCAGGTAAGCGCGCGCTACGAACGCCGCATCGCGGAGACCAACGGACTCGGCGATGCCGACATCGTCACCGGACTGGCGCGCGCGTCGTACCGGGTCGCGCGACCGCTGACGATCGAGGCCGGCGCGCTCGCCACGCGGACGCGCGTCGACATTCGTGGAGCCGCGCCGGGGATCACCGATACCGCGCTCGACGACAACGTCACCCAGATCTACTCGCTCTACGCCGGGCCGACGCTGGCGACGCAGGCAGGGCCGGTGTCACTCAGCGCGAGCTATCGCTTCGGCTACACCAAAGTCGAGGCACCGCATTCGGTCCTGCTCCAGCCCGGCGCGCCGCGGCAGGACTATTATGACGACAGCTATGGCAACCAGATTCAGGCAAGCGCGTCGGTCGCGCCGGGTCGCATCGCGCCGATCGGCGGCACCGTGTCGGCGGGCTATGATCGCGAGGACGCGGGCCAGCTTGACCAGCGGTTCGAGGCGACGTTCGCGCGGGTCGACCTGCTCGCGCCCGTCACCCGCACGCTCGCGCTTACGGCGGGCGTCGGCTACGAGAAGATCGAGATCACGCAGCGCGATCCCGTCGTGGACGCGGCGGGCGTGCCTGTCCTAGACGGTAACGGGCGCTTCGTGACCGACCCGACCTCGCCGCGCCGCATAGCCTACAATACCGATGGGCTGATCTACGACGCGGGCGTGGTGTGGCGGCCGTCACCGCGCACCCAGCTGACCGCGACGGTCGCGCATGAGTACGACTCGACCAGCTACACCGGCGCGTTCAATTGGCGCGTCGACCGGGGCATCGCGTTCAGCGCCGCAGCCTATGATGCGGTGGAGACTTTCGGTCACCAGCTCCGTCTTGGCCTGCAGGCACTGCCGACCAACTTCCTGACCGAACAGGACAGCTTCGCCCAGCAGTTCAACGGCTGCGTGTTCAATGCCCAGCCGGGCGCGGCGGGGCAGAACGCGGGCGGCTGCCTCAACAGCGTGTTCCAGTCGATCGACACCGCCAGCTATCGCGCGCGCGGTATCGACGCGGTGCTGTCGGCGGTACGCGGACGCAACCGCTTCGGCGTCGGCGCGGGCTATGCCAATCGCCGCCTGTTCAGTCCCCAGACCGCGCCCGGCACGGTCGTGTACGGGCTGGACGACAACAGCTACTACGTCCAGGGCTTCTATGGCCGCACGCTGGATCGTCGCTCGACGTTCGACGCCAACGTCTTCGCGAACTGGTACGACAGCGCGCTGCCGGGCGCGTCGTCCGTGTTCGGCGCGGGCGCGACCGGGGCCTATACGCGCAGCTTCGGGCGGCTCGGCGCGACCGCGCAGCTGGGCGTCTACACGTTCGATCAGCAGCACGTCGACGAACAATGGACCGCGCAGGCGCTGCTCGGCGCGCGCTATCACTTCTGACCGGGGCTTAGACGGATGTACGAAGAGCATTTCGGCCTGACCGGCCGTCCCTTTCAGCTGACGCCCGACCCGCGTTTCTGGTTCGAGACCGCGACCCATCGCAAGGCGATGGCGTATCTCGGTTACGGCCTCGCGCAGGGGGAGGGATTCATCGTCATCACCGGCGATGTCGGCGCGGGCAAGACCACGCTGGTCGGCCATCTGCTGGCGACGATCGACCCGACGCGGCTCAACGCGATCAAGATCGTGTCCACCGCGATCGAGGCGGAGGACCTGTTGCGGATCGTCGCGACCGGGCTCGGTGTCGACGCCCCGGGCAAGTCGAAGGCGGAGCTGTTGCAGCTGATCGAGCGTGGGCTGCACGCGGTGGCGCGGACCGGCCGGCGGACGCTGCTGATCGTCGATGAGGCGCAGGCGCTGCCAGTGTCCGCGCTCGAGGAGCTGCGGATGCTGTCCAACTTCCAGGCGGGCGGGCACGCGCTGTTGCAGATCTTCCTGCTCGGCCAGCCCGAGTTCCGCGATCGATTGCACGGCTCCGACCGGCTGGAGCAGTTGCGCCAGCGGGTGATCGCGACGCATCATCTCGACCCGATGGAGCCCGAGGAGGTCGAACCCTACATCGCGCACCGGCTGGCGCTGGTCGGCTGGCAGGGGCGACCAGACTTCGCGGACGAGGCGTTCCCGGTGATGTTCTGGGCGTCACAGGGGGTGCCCCGGCTGCTCAACCAGCTCGCGGGCCGCGTGCTGCTGCATTGCGCGGTGGAGGGGGTCGAGCTGGTCGACGCGGGCACGGTGATGGCGGTCGCGGGTGATATGCTCGGCGGCGGCGCAGGGGCGACGGTCGAGGACGAGCCGGTGCAGGAGGACCAAGCCGAAATCACCGGGCCGACCGACATCGAAGCCGAGGCGGTCGCGCCCATCCGCCCGATGACACCGTCACAGCCCGGCGCGACGCCGCGTCCAATCCGGCTCGCGACGGTGGAGCCGACAAACGCGCGCCCGCTGCTGGCGGTGGGCGCGTCCGATGACCGGCTCGCGGCGCTGGAAGCGCGCGTGGAGGAACAGGATGTGGCGCTGCGCCGGGTGCTGACGCTGCTGGTCGACTGGGTGGAGGGCGACGCCAAGACGCCCGCGCGCGACGCGGCGTGACCCGCATGCGCGCGCCCCGCCACGGCATGTCGGTCGATGTCGAGGACTGGTTCCAGGTCGGCGCGTTCGAGCGCGTGATCGACCGGGGCGACTGGAACGCGCTGCCCTCGCGGGTCGAGCGCAACACCGACGCGGTACTCGAGCTGTTCGCGGCGGCGGGGGTGCAGGCGACGTTCTTCACGCTTGGGTGGGTCGCCCGGCGCTGCCCCGCGCTGATGCGGCGGGTCGTCGCGGCGGGGCATGAGCTCGCCAGTCATGGCTGGGACCACCGCCGCGTCCACACGATGACCGCGGCCGAGTTCCGCGCGGATCTGAGCCGTGCCCGGCAAGTACTTGAGGGCGCAGGCGGGGCAGCGGTGACCGGCTATCGCGCGCCCAGCTTCTCGATCGACGCGCGCACGCCATGGGCGCATGTCGAGCTGGCCGAAGCGGGCTATGCCTATTCGTCCAGTGTCGCTCCACTCCAACACGACCATTATGGCTGGCCGGAGAGCCCGCGCTGGGCTTGGCGACCGCTGGCCGACTCGCCGCTTGTCGAGTTGCCGGTGACGGTGGCCGCGTTCGGACGGCGACGCGTGGCGACCGGCGGCGGCTTCTTCCGCTTGTTCCCCGCCGCGCTAACCGGGCATGCGATCTCGCAAGTCGAGCGCGAGGATCGCCCCGCGATGTTCTATTTTCACCCGTGGGAGATCGACCCCGACCAGCCGCGCGTCGCCAATGCCCCGCTTCGGTCGAAGCTGAGGCATTACAGCAGGTTGCGCGCGATGGCACCCAAGCTGGCCAAACTGCTTGATCGGCACGATTGGGGCCGTGTCGATGCGGTCGCGGCGGCGGAGGCGGCGCGGCTGGGCGTAGTTGCGCCCGTGCGGGCGTGGACGGTCGCGGCGTGAACATGCACTCGGCCCTGCCGATCACCTTTCGCGCTGCTGACCTGCGCGAGGGACGCGAGCGAGCGCGCGTGGACGCGTTCGTGCGCGCGGCACCGGGCGCGACGCCTTTCCATCTCACCGCCTGGACGTGCGCGGTGGAGCGTGGCACCGGGCAGCGCGGGCACATTCTCCTCGCCGAGCGCGGCGGCGCGCTCATCGGGATGCTCCCGCTCACGGCGGTGCGTTCGCGGCTGTTCGGCCGCGCGCTGGTGTCGACCGGATTTGGCGTCGGCGGCGGCGTGCTCGCGGAGAGCGACGCGGCCGCGAGCGCCCTCGCGGACGGTGCCTGGGCGTTCGCCGAGCGGATGGGTTGCGCGTCGGTCGAGCTACGCGGCGGGCCCGCGCCCTCTGGTTGGGCGGTGGACGACGCGACGTATCTGGGCTTCACCCGTCCGCTCGCCACGTCGGACGACGCCGAACTCGCCGCGATCCCGCGCAAGCAGCGCGCCGAGGTACGGAAAGCGCTCGCCGCCGACATCCAGGTCGCGACGGGTGCGAGCGCGGCCACGCTCGCCGAGCACTACGCCGTTTATGCCGAGTCGGTTCGCAACCTGGGCACGCCCGTGTTCCCCGCGCGGCTGTTCCGCGAGGTCGCGGCGGCGTTCGCGAGCGAGGCGGATGTGCTCACCGTGCGACACGACGGCGTGCCCGTGGCAAGCGTGCTGAGCCTCTATTTCAACGGCACGGTGTTCCCGTATTGGGGCGGCGGCACGGCAGCGGCGCGCGCACTACGCGCCAATGATCGCATGTATTTCGCGCTCATGTCTCACGCCCGATCTAAGGGATGCGAGCGGTTCGACTTCGGTCGTTCCAAGGCGGGGACGGGCGCGGCGGCATTCAAGAAGAACTGGGGGTTCGACGCCGTTCCGCTCGCCTATGCGAAGCGTACTGCCGACGGCGCGGGCGCGCGCGAGGTCAATCCGCTCAATCCCAAATACGCGGCGATGGTGACCGCGTGGAAGCGCCTGCCGCTGCCGGTCGCCAACCTGCTCGGGCCGATGATCAGTCGCGGACTTGGGTAATGGACGTGCTGTTCCTCGCGCATCGATTGCCGTTCCCGCCCGATCGAGGCGATCGCATCCGGGGTTACTACGTCGTCCGGCATCTCGCCGAGCGCGCGCGCGTCCACCTTGTCGCCTTCGCCGATGGCGCGGAAGAGGCGGAGGTCGCGCCCGAGTTCCGCCACCTCGTCGCGAGCTGCGCGGTTGTGGTGCGGAGCAAGTCGCGCGCGCGCGCGGCGGTGGAGGCCCTAGCGACGGGCAGGCCGCTGTCGTTGACCGCCTTCGCCGATCCCCGCGTCGGGGCAGCGGTCGCCCGCGTCGGGCCGGTCGATGCGGCGTACGTCTTCTCCGGCCAGATGGCGCAGTACCTGCCCGTCGCCGCCGGGCGCACGGTCATGGACTTCGTCGACCTCGATTCGGCCAAGTTCGCCGCCTACGCGGAGGAGGCGCGCGGGCCGAAGCACTGGCTTTACGCGCGCGAGGCTCGATCGCTTGGCGCATTTGAGCGACGGGTAGCGGCGCGGGTCGGTGCCAGCCTGTTTGTCAGCACAGCGGAAGCGGCGTTGCTCCCCGGCGCGCGGGTGCTGGAGAACGGCATCGACGCCGCCCGCTTTGACCCCGCCCGCGTCGCGCCGGTCGACGAACGCGCGCCGTTGATCGTCTTCACCGGCCAGATGGATTACAAACCCAACATCGACGCGGTGTGCTGGTTCGCGCGCGAGGTGCTGCCG
>CAXSEO010000073.1:0-8243 GCA_964235525.1 uncultured Sphingomonas sp.
CGTTAGCCAGCGTCCGCTCGATCGCGCCGTTGCGCGCCGTCCAGCCGTCGAGCAGCGTATAGGCCGCGCCCTCATGCTCGCGCGCGGCGACGCCGCCAGTCTCGCTCGACCCATATATCTCGACCAGCCGCGCCAGCCGTTGCGCGCGCAGCCGGTGCGCGAGTTGCGAGGGCATCGGCGCGGTCGAGGTGACGCCGGTCACCCCGGGCGGAAACGCCAGCAGCGAGCGCGCGAGATATGCCCAGTGCGTCGGCGTCCCGATCACCAGCGTGCCGGGCGCGGCGTCGCGCACCGCCTCCGCTCCCGCCGCCTCGATCACAGGGCAGCCGAGTGCGTCGGGCAGCAGCGCCGTCCAGATCGTGCCGTAGATATGCTGACCGGGCACCAGCGCGATCACCGCGTGTGTGTCGGGAAAACAGGTTGCCCACCCGCGCGCCTCCGCCCCCAGGTCCGCCAGCGCGTGGGTGCAGCGCTTGGGCTCGCCCGTCGAGCCGGAGGTGCGGAAGGTCAGCCGCGCGCCCGTCGCCGCCAGCGACTGTTCGACCAGGTCGCACCATTCGCCGATCCTCGGCAGGGCCAGGAGATAATCCTCCGCGCCATGTTCGTGGAGGTGGAAGAACTCGTTGAGCGCCGCCGCCGCGTCCAGCCGCTCGAGGCTGTCGAGATCGAGCCCCGCCTCATCAACGCGCGTCGTCTCGCTCCATCCGGCGCGCCCCAGCGCCGCCGCCGACCGCCCGCGCGACCGCGCCAGCTCGGCGGCAAGCAGGTCGAGCACGATCCGCCGGACCGCGCGCCGCGTGAGGGGTGGGGTCGACACAATCGCTCTCCGGCCGGTGATCGGGCACGGCGATTAGGCGCGGGGTCGGTTAAAGGGGCGTAAATGGCTGCTTGGTGGGAAGACCCCCTTCGCGATCATGCCACCGCGCCCATGAACCCGAACTCTCCAGCACAGGTGCCGAGATGAGCACATCGCCGCGATCGCTGATCGCCTGCAAGACCGCGACATCACGTCGCTTCTCGACTGCATCGTCGAGGCAGCCCGACCAGGCCCGGATCTCTCGCTTCGCCCGCGCTCGATCGGCGCCATGCGATCGAGCGACCCGCGCTCGGCCTCGGCGCGGGTGATCCCCCAACCCGCATCCTGCTGCTTTACGGCTCCCTGCGGGAGCGATCGTTCTCGCGGCTGTGCGTCGAAGACGCGGCGCGGCTGCTGCAGTTGTTCGGGTGCGAAACGCGCATCTATGATTCCTCGGCGCTGCCACTGCCCGATCAGCACGCCGGGGACGATCACCCGGCCGTCCACGTCCGCGTGGTCTCGAGGATTGCCGGTCCGCACGAGGCGGTTGCGGGTTTTCCGAGCATGACGTCAGCGTCTGACGATAGGTCGGGATGTTCACCGACCCGCGCGTGAACCAAGCTCTCCAGATTGCCGGAGGGCGAACAGCAGCTGGGCTCCCGGATTAAGGGTCCGAGTCTTGATGGCAATCAAGTTCGTCGGAATGGGCAGGAGTATGGGTGGTCGATCACGGAGAAACACCATGGCGATCCGCAACGACAGCGAATATTACGGTCTGCGTGAGAAAACCAGCCTCGCCATGGCGGTGGTCGCGATCGATCCGGCCGCCCGCTTCAGCCATCTGGAACTCGCGCGGCGCTATCGTCTTCGCGGCGACACGGGCCGCGTCGGTCACAAACCTGCGTGACCGCGACGGCCATGCGCAGGGGCGGGAAACCGTGATCCGCGCGTTCGGCCCGGTAGGGCGTTCCGGTCGCCTGTGGGTGCTGTCGGTCGCCCTGTCTCTGTTGGGCGGCTGCGCGGCGAAGAAGCCGCCGCCACCGCCGGGACCCGCCGAGGTCGGGGTGGTCGTGATGCGCTCGGAACCCGTCGCGCTACGGACGCAACTATCCGCGCGCACATCACCGTACGCGGTGTCGGAGGTGCGGCCCCAGGTCGCCGGCATCGTTCAGCGCCGGCTGTTCGAGGAGGGCAGCGTCGTCCGCGCCGGGCAGGTGCTCTACCAGATCGATGCCGCCCCCTATGCCGCGTCGGTGGCGCAGGCGGCCGCGTCGGAGCAAAGCGCGCGTGCCAGTGTCGAAACCGACCGGCTCAAGTCGGAGCGCTACGGCAGCCTCCTGAAGTTGAACGCCGTCAGCCACCAGGACGCCGACGACGCGAGCGCGGCATACCATCAGGCAATCGCGCTGGTCAGCCAGCAGGTCGCGGCCCGACGCAGCGCGCAGATCAACCTCGACCATACCACCGTGCGCGCGCCGATCTCCGGTCGGATCGGCCGCTCCGCGTTCACCCAGGGGGCGCTGGTCACCACCAGCCAGGCGGACGCGCTCACCAGCATCCAGACGCTCGACCCGATCTATGTCGACATCACGCAAACGAGCACCGACATGCTGACGCTGCACAAGGCGTTGATCGATGGTCAGCGTGGTCGCGGCGGGAAGGCGTTCCTGCTGGTCAGTCTGGTGCTCGGGGACGGCTCCACCTACCCGCTGACGGGGCGGCTCACCGCCCGCGAGGTCACCGTCGATCCGACCACGGGCGGCGTCATCCTGCGGGCGATTTTCCGCAATCCCGACGGTCTGCTCCTGCCGGGGATGTTCGTGCGCGCCACGCTGTCGCAGGGCGTGCCGCGGTCGGGGGTGCTGGTCTCGCAAGCGGCGGTCACGCGCGACGTGAAGGGCGCGGCCACGGTGATGATCGTCGATACGAAGGGCAGGGCGGTACAACGTCCGGTGCTGACCGCGGAGGCGGTCGGCGACCGCTGGCTCGTCACCTCCGGTCTCGCGCCAGGCGACAGGGTCATCGTGGAAGGGCTGTTGAACGTGAAGCCCGGCGCCGCCGTGCATGCGGTTCCGGCGGGGTCGGCGAGCAAGCCCCCGGCGGCGGCGATGCCGACCGGACGATAGCGGGGTGATCTCGAACTTCTTCATCACGCGACCGATCTTCGCCTGGGTCGTCGCGATCATGATCATGCTCGGCGGCATTCTGGGGATCGAGGCGCTGCCGATCGCGCAATATCCTTCCATCGCACCACCCGCGGTCCAGATCACCGCTACCTACCCGGGTGCGTCGGCCGACACGCTGCAGACATCGGTCACCGAGGTCATCGAGCAGCAGCTGATCGGCCTCGACCACTTGATGTATTTCTCCTCGAACGGCACTTCCAGCGGCTTGGTGACGATCACCGCGACGTTTCAGGCGGGGACTAACCCCGACATCGCGCAGGTACAGGTCCAGAACAAGGTACAGCAGGCCACCCCGCTGCTCCCGACCGAGGTGCAGGTGCAGGGGTTGGGCGTACAGAAATCGCAGACGTCCTTCCTGCTCATCGTCGCGTTGTTCGACGCGACCGATCGCCAGACCACCGGTGACATGGGTGACGTTATCAACGACAAGTTGCTCGACCCCATCAGCCACGTGAACGGCGTCGGTCAGACGCAGGTGTTCGGCGGCCAGTACGCGATGCGGATCTGGCTGGATCCGTACAAGCTCAACAGCTTCAACCTGACCCCGGCCGATGTCCGCACCGCGATCACTGCGCAGAACATCGAGGTGTCAGGGGGCCAGATCGGCGCGCTCCCCGCGATCAAGGGCCAGGAGCTCAACGCCAATGTCAACGTCCGCTCCCGCCTCCAGACGCCCGAGCAGTTCCGCAACATCGTGCTGGTCACCAGCCAGGCGGGTGCCCCGGTCCTGTTGAGCGACGTCGCGCGGGTCGAACTGGGCGCGGACAGCTACGACTTTACCGCCCGGCTGAACCGTCACCCCGCCGCCGGGCTCGGCATCCAGCTGACACCGGGGGCCGATGCGCTGAAGACGATCGACGCGGTCAAGGCGAAGGTCGCACAACTCCAACCCAGCCTGCCCCCCGGCGTGCAGGTCAACTTCGCGGTCGACAATTCTACCTTCGTCCGCCTGTCGATCAAGGACGTGATCGTGACGCTGGGCGAGGCGATCGCGCTGGTCGTCATCGTCATGTTCCTGTTCCTGCAGAACTGGCGCGCGATCCTGATCCCGGCGATCGCGGTGCCGGTGGTGCTGCTCGGCACGTTCGGCGTGCTGGCGGTCGCAGGCATGTCGATCAACACGCTGACGCTGTTCGCGCTGGTGCTGGCGATCGGCCTGCTGGTCGACGACGCGATCGTGGTGGTCGAGAATGTCGAGCGCATCCTGGAGGAGGACGCCGAGATCACGCCTCACGACGCGACCATCAAGTCGATGGGGGAGATCACGCCGGCGCTGGTCGGCATCACCACCGTGCTGGTCGCGGTGTTCCTGCCGATGTCATTCTTCTCCGGCTCGACCGGCGTCATCTACAAGCAGTTCTCGATCTCGATGATCTCGGCGATGAGCCTGTCGCTGTTCGTCGCGCTGGTGCTGACGCCCGCGCTCTGCTCCACGTTGCTCAAGCGCCGCAAGCCAGCGGGCGGCAAGGATGGGCAGGACGCCAAGCCGCGCAAGGGTTTCTTCGCGGCGTTCAACCGCGTGTTCGACTCGGCGCGCGAACGCTACGGCAAGGGCCTGGGCGTGCTGATCGGTCACCGTTGGGCGACGATGATCGCCTATCTCGCGGTCGCCGCGCTGATGGTCGTGCTGTATCTGCACATGCCCAGCGGTTTCCTCCCCGAGGAGGATCAGGGCTCGGTACTGACACAGTTCACGCTGCCGCCCGGGGCCGTGGCGTCGCGCACCGCCGCGGTCGGCCGGCAACTCGAGGATTATTACCTCGGTCGTGAAAAGGCGGACGTCGATTATATCTTCACCGTCACCGGCTTTAGTTTCTCGGGCACCGGTCAGAATACGGGCATCGCCTTTATCAAGCTGACCGACTGGTCGAAGCGCAAGGGCGTGGCGAACCGCGCGCCCGCGATCGTGACGCGCGCGACGGGCGCGTTCAAGGCAATCCGCGACGCCCAGGTGTTCGCCTTCGTGCCGCCGGCGGTGCAGGAGCTGGGCAACGCCAACGGTTTCGACTTCGAGCTGACCGATGTCGGCGGCGTGGGCCACGAGAAGCTGATCGCCGCGCGCAACCAGCTGCTCGGAATGGCGGCGGGGGACAAGTCGCTGATGGCGGTGCGCCCCAACGGCCAGGAGGACAGCGCGCAGCTGGACGTCGACATCGATCCGGCCCGCGCCGGCGCGATGGGGCTTCGACAGAGCGACATCAACGACACGCTCAGCACGATCTACGGCGTCAGCTATATCGACCAGTTCACCGATCGTGGCCGGGTAAAGCGCGTCTACATGCAGGGCGACACGCCGTACCGCATGTCGCCCGCCGCGCTCGACGCCTGGCACGTCCGCACCGCTTCGGGCAGCATGGCGACCGTTTCCGGGTTCACGGACGCGCACTGGACGTACGGCCCCAACCGCCTGGAGCGCTATAACGGCGTCCCGTCGGTCGAGCTGCTCGGCCAGGGCGCCGCCGCGATAAGCTCCGGGGCCGCGATGGCCGCGATGGAAGCGCTGACGACAAAACTTCCGCCCGGCATCGGCCACGAGTGGACGGGCCTGTCCTACCAGGAGCGGCTGGCGGGCTCGGAGGCGTACATGCTCTACCTGCTGGCGCTCATCGTCGTGTTCCTGTGCCTGGCCGCGCTGTACGAAAGCTGGTCGGTGCCTGTCGCCGTGCTCCTCGTCGTGCCGCTCGGCGTGATCGGCGCGCTGATCGCGTCGACGGTGCGCGGGCTCGACAACAACATCTATTTCCAGGTCGGGCTGCTAACCACGATCGGCCTTGCCGCCAAGAACGCGATCCTGATCATTCAATATGCGATCGCGCAGGAGGCGGGCGGCGCCAAGCCGATCGAGGCCGCGATCAACGCCGCCAAGCTCAGGATGCGCCCGATCCTGATGACGTCGCTGGCGTTCGTCACCGGCTGCGTCCCGCTGATGATCGCGACGGGGGCGGGGTCGGGCAGCCAGCAGGCGATCGGCACCGCCGTGGTCGGCGGCATGCTGGCCGCGACGATCCTGGCGATCTTCTTCGTCCCGGTGTTCTTCGTGATCGTCCAGGCGCTGTTCCACAGGCGTGAGACCAAGCCCGCGCCCGCCGACCAGCCCGGGGCAGAGGCTCAGTAGTACGCGCCACGGCCTGATCCCTTGATCCCTGGCAGCGTCGGGATGCGCGACGATGGAGCTGCATTACACCCGACCGGGCCGTGCCCGGCACGGATCAGTCCCGGGCGGACATCGGCTGGCATGACTTCTTCGTCGACAGGCGCTTGCAGCAGGTGATCGCGGCATCGCTCCGCTACATTGCCGGGAGCGGGTCGTCGTCGACCGCGCCGCTCCCGGCGACCGCGACGGCGGTCAGACCATCACCTTGTCCAGCGCCATGCAGAAGTTCTTCATGTCTTCGGTCGAGCCGACGGTGACGCGCGAGACGGTCGGCCAGATCGGCCAGGAGCGGCCGATCTCCACCGACTGCGCGCGGAACGCGGTCTGCATGTCCTTGGCGGGGCGGTTCTTCCAGTCGACCATGAACATGTTCGCGTTGGTCGGCTTGACGTCGAACCCGCGCTTCTTGACGTGGTCGATCGCGAGCCCGCGCGCGTCCTGCATCTCGCGGCGGCGCTGCGCGATCAGCGGCGCGGCGGTGAGGCTGGCGGTCGCGCAGGCCAGCGAGGGCAATGGCAGCGCCCCCGACTGCATCCCGCCGTCGTAGCGCATCATCCGCGCGATCAGCGCCGGATTGGCCATGATGTACCCCATCCGCATCCCGGCCATGCCGAAGATCTTGGAGAAGGTCCGCATGACGACCACGTCGTCGCGCTGCGTCACCATCGACGAGGCGACGGGCACGCCCGCGAAATGCGTGTACGCCTCGTCGACCAGCACCACCGAACCGGCGGGCTTGTTCGCCAGCAGCCACGAGATGTCCTCGAGCGGGGTGATCGTGCCGGTCGGGTTGTTGGGCGTGCAGACGTAGAACAGCCCGGCGTTCGGGTCCGCCGCCAACATCGCGCGCACGTCGTGACGCATATCGGGGGTGAGCGGCACGCGCTTGACCGGGACCTTCAGCCATTCGGCGGTGCGCCCCGCGAGCTCAAAGGTAGGGTCGGCGGTGACCAGCCCGCGCGTCGGTGAGGTGAACGTCACCACCGAACGCGACAGCGGGTCGCTCGACCCCGGCCAGGGCGCGATGTGATCGTAAGGGACACCCTCGACCGTCATCACCGCCTTGATGAAGTCGCCGCGCTCGTCGTGCGGGGAATAGCGGTTGCCGGAGCCGATGATCTTCGCGGCGGCTATCTGTCCGGGCTGGAGGGGGCCGGTCCAGCATTCGTTCGCACCGATCCGCGTCTTGGCGACGGGCGCGGCGTCGGGCGTGCCGGCCGAGGCCCAGGCGGGGCGACCGACGCTCGCGACCGCCGCGCCGACGCCGAACAGCGTGGCGATTCGGGCCATGTCGCGGCGCGAATAGCCGCGGTCCAGCAGGTCGTCGGCGATCTCTTCCTTCACGATCATTCGAGCCATGGCGAAACACTCCCTCAAAAGTTGCCGATTTCTTAATACTTCATTGCGTTCTTGAACATCACAATCGCGATGAACACGAGATATATTCCGAATACGCGCTTGAGCAGCGCGGGCTGGAGGCTGTGCGCGACGGCGACGCCGAGCGGGGCGGTGAGCACCGACATTGACGCGATCGCGACGGCGGCGGGCATGTTGACGAAGCCGAGCGATCCCCATGGCAGGCCCGCTTCCCGAAACCCGATAATCGCGAAGCCGATCGCGCTGGGGATGGCGATCAAGGTGCCGATCCCCGACGCGGTCGCGATCGCGCGGTGGATCGAGCGCCCGCACAGGGTCATTACCAGGATCGCGATCGTGCCGCCGCCGATCCCCAGCAGCGAGGAAAAGGTGCCGAGCCCGCCCGCGAGGCCGAGCCGGAGCACTCCGCCGGGCATGTGATCGGACACCACCCGGTTGCCGAGCCGGGGCACGAGGAAGCTGATCGACATCAGCAGCACGCCCGTCGCGAAGATCAGCGTCAGCACATGCCCGTCGAACCGCCCCGCCAGCACCACGCCGACCGCGTCGCCGAGCACCAGCCACGGTGCCCAGGTCCTGAGAATCTCGAACTCGACCGCGCCGCGCTTGGCGTGACTTCGCAGCGAACGGATCGAGGTGACGATGATCGTCGCCGCCGAGGTGCCGATCGCGACATGCGCGTACTGGCTCTTGTCGCCGCCGAGCAGCGGCAGCACGAGGAACAGCGCGG
>CAXSEO010000074.1:0-8237 GCA_964235525.1 uncultured Sphingomonas sp.
TTTGCTGCCAGTCATTCGGGCAAACGGGTCGTCACGGTTCGGATCGACGCGGTAGAGTTCCTCAAGCCGGTGTCGGTCGGCGACGACGTGAGCGTGTTCTGCGAACTTGAACATGAGGGCAATACGTCGGTGACGGTCAGGATCGAGACTTGGGCGCGCGCGCGAGGCGGCGATGCTCCCCACAAGGTGACCGAGGGCCTGTTCACTTATGTCGCGCTCGGAAGTGATGGTAAGCCCGCGCAGGTTTCGGAGTAGGCCGTCTCCAGTTCTGGCACGACCTATCCAACGCCTATCTGAGCATTCGACTCTGGATCTGCACCAAGCGTGATCTCAACCACTCGGGTGAAAAATCCTTGAATTTCGGACTACTGGACCGTCACACACTGGTTCGACGTCTAAACGCTTCTCGCGGCCACATCGCGAACTGCCGCGACCACCTGATCGGGAACGGAATAGTGAAACAGATGTCCCTGTCGGTCGATGATGCGAAGCTCGGATGCAGCAATGTCCTGCACCAGCCGCTTCGCGTGTTTGTTGACATGCGCGATTAAGTCACCAGCACCGGCCATCACGATCACCGGAAGCGCGAGTTCTCGGTAACGGAGGCTTAGCGCGATTGCGCCCGGTACCATCATCGCTGTGTCAGCCGCGGTCGCGCGTACCTGCGACGGCCGCAGCGTCATCGCGATTGGAAACGCGGCGAATTTGTCCGATACCGGAGCGGGAGCGAAGCTCGCTTTGATTGCCGCGGGTCCGATCAGCGCGCCCGATAGTGGCGATATGGTGTGCGCCATGACATCGCCGATGACCGGGATCGCTGGCGTGGAGAACAGCAGGACATCAGACCGCGCTGTTCCGTAGTAATAACCGGAGAGCAGAACCAGTCCGGCCACGGACTTCGGATGATCGAGCGCCATGGCAAGCGCCACCATCGTTCCCCAGCTATGGCCTACAACAACCGCGCGCTCGACGTCGATCTGCTTGAGCGCACGCGTGATCAGGTCGGCCTGCGCTGCGGGCGTCCAAACCTTTGAGCGCGGACGATCACTGTAGCCGAAGCCAGGCCGGTCGAATGCGATGACCCGGTGATGCTCGGCGGCAAGCCCGACCACGCCGCTGACCTCGAAATCCTGCAGCGTCACGCCGTTTCCGTGCAGCAGAACAACCGCCGGACCTTGTCCGCGGTCGATGTAATGCAGCCTGGTGCCGTCCACCTCGACAAAAGACCCTGTTGGCGGTGTGTTGGCTTCGGCGCGGCGAGTGTTCGTCTCGTTGAACAGCGCAGCGCCCACGAGGGCCGCCGTCGCGGCACCGCCCACGATCCACCCCCGGTTCCGCTTGGCCACAGATTGCCATGATGGCGTGGATCGCCCCTCTTTGGCATGGGCGGTGATCTTCGCTGCGTCGATGTTCTGCGTCATGAGGACCTAACCTTTGTGCACCGCACAAAGTTGCTCGACGCTACCGGCTGGGACAGGCTTATACATCGGGTTGGGTGTAGACGAGGGTCGCCCAATCACGATCAGCCGCAACCAGGGCTGGTTCGGAGCGGCGGGAATCCCAGGCCGGACAGCAAACGAAGCGGGTCGGAGCTCGCGCGCCAGCGGCGGAACAGTCGACGCCGCACCGCCTAAGTGCGCCGGACTTGACCGACAACGCCGCCGGGCTAGCGTGCGCGCTCCTCAACATCGACCAGGAGATCACCCCCATGCGTAAGCTGATCGTCGCCTTTGCTACGTTCGCGGTCCTCGCCGGGTCCGCTCCCTCATTTGCGGCACCCTGCCGCGACGCGAAGGGTCGGTTTGCGAAGTGCCCGACCACAGCCACCCATTGCCGCAACGCAAAGGGCAGATACGCCAAGTGCGGCATGGCTGGCACGCACCCGGCCTGATCTGCTACGGACCCGCATGGTGTCTCCGGACCAGGAACGATGGGCGGAGGCGCTGATGATGAACCGCATCCACGGTGCGCGCGCATCGCTCCACGTTGCCGACCGGATCGCGGCGCTGGAGCGCGCGAGTGACCGAGCCGGGGTGACCCGTTGGAGGGAAATCGGTGCAAGGCTGGACCGGCTGATCCAACCCGAGACGGTGCAATGAGCTGTGCCGGTGAGAAGCTCTACGGCGACTTCCAGCGCGCCTGCGACCAGGACGAAGCCGATGCCCCCGCGCACCGGCGCGAGCAGCTGCACCTCGTGCTGCTCCTCGGGTTTGTGCTGGCGGTGGGCGGGTCCGCGCTGTTCGGGTTCGGCTGATGTGCAATCGCGCCCGCAACCGGGCCGAACCGGAGGCGGAGACGTGGTTCGGCGACGGCCTGTTGACGGAGTGCCCGCGCGACAACCGGTTCAACCTGGCCGAGCTGGTCCCGCGCGCTCGCGTCTATGTCGTGCGCGGGGAGAACGGCAGGCGCGGGGTCGACGTCATGAGCTGGGACGTGCTGGGCGGCGCGGCCGCATGGCCGATGACTAAATTAGCCGAAGAGAGTGTGCTTCGGTCACAGGGGGAAGTCTGAAATGGACATGGCATCGCTTGTGACGCGACTGAGTCTGCTAGTCCGGTTGCTGGCCGTTATCGGCGTTATCACGACGGCGCAGGTCGCGTCGGCGCGATCGCATCACCACCACCATCATCGGTTTCACCTCGGCGCGGGTACGTCGGGCGGGGCCGGCGAGGATTACTACACCGCCGTGAGCGGCCATCGCGTCGACCGCGCGGTCCACGCCGGCAGCGCGCCATCGGGCGCGACCGCACGCTGTGGCGATAACAGTTGGAGCTTCAGCGAAAGCCATCGCGGGACCTGCTCGCACCATGGCGGCGTCACGCGCTGGCTCTAGCTTTTACGGCTGGCGACGATCTCGAATGCACTGACGCTGGAACCGCTGGCGATCGCTACCGTGCAGCCCTTGCCGGTCCGCCTGGGCCGAGCAGGCGAGCGATGCGGGGCGGCGACCGTTGTCGCTCGTGCCCGCGATAGCAGGCGTTGTGGCCGGCCCAACTCGTCGCGCCGCGACGCTGTTCGCACCCGTCGCGATGGGAACGGCGGCCAATGCCTGGTTCAGCACCGCTGCGAGCCTCACTCCCGCGCGCTCGATCTGGAGCGCGGCCGCCGTGCGCGCCGCGGCATCGTAGCCCGCTGGCAACGGGATCGGGGCAGCGCCGGTCGCGCACCCCGGCGGCGAGCCAACCTGATACGCGGTCGACTTCGCCACGGTGAACGCCTCCTGCGCCCAGCTCGCGGCGTTGCCGGTGCTCCACTGCGCAACCTGAGCGGGCGTGATCCGCGCTTGAAGCGTGGCGGCGAGTGTCGCGGGGTCGGCGCCAAGCTCGCCGACCACCACCGTGTCCCACCAGGCATGCAGGTTGACGGTGCGCGTGCTGCCAAGGCTAATCTGGACGCAATTGCCGCCGCGATCCTGATTGTCGGACGAGTGCAACGGCTGGTGCAGGTCGCCCACAAAGTGGAGCAGGTACTTAAGCGCGAGGATCCGCTCAGGCCGCGCAGTCGCGGGCGCGGCGAGCTCGGCCGAGAACTCGCGCACCTTGTCCACCACGCAGTCCTGCGCCGGACCCGCGCTCACCGGGGTCGCGGGCGCGGGGAACCCGAAGCAGGCCGAGCTCAGGCTCGGCGCGGCGAGCTCGATGTCGACGAAATGCCAGGGCGCAGTCTCGCGATGCCCGGAGTTGCGCCATGCGTCGGCCCAGGTTGCGCGCGACGCCATGTCCGGCCCGGTGAGCGTGTCGGGATCGGAAGCGAGGATCGCGTCCACCTTCGCGCGCACGTTCGACGTAAGGTATGATCGCGCGATCAGCGCGATCGTCTCATGACCTTCGTTGCCCCACGCCAGCGCTGGGGCGGGTAGAGCGAGGCAGGCAGTAGCAACCGCGGCAAGGTGGACGACACGCATGATCACGCTCCGTGTTTGCGGTCCGCATAGCAAGAAAACGCTTTCCTACATAGAACATATTAGCAACAATGGCCGACATCGGAAGGAGAGTCGGCCATGACCATCGACATCGGAACCGTTCTGCTCGGCATAGCGGGAATTGTCACCAGCATCTCCGCGCTGATCTCCTCGCTTCGGCGCAGGCCCGACCCGCAGGACGGCGTCGCCTAGGAAAGATCAACACGGAGCACTCTGGTCCACCCCACTCAGACCGAAGCACTCCCACCATGCTCCAGCTTCGCGCAATCCTAGGCAATGAACGTCCCGCACCGGCTGAGACGACATTACCTGCCGGCGTCGGCGACGAACAGGTCGAGGTTAGCTTGTACCCAAGCCAGACAATGCGCGCGCGGCAGCCTCGACGCAGCAAACGACCGATCCTCGGCGGCGCTGAAGCGGCGCAAGCAACAGTCAACATGGACCACCGTGCTTGATTATGACAAGTGGAAGCGCATTCCCGACGCGACAAGCAGAGAAATCCGTGTTAACCAATTGAAAGCTCGCAACGAGCCGTACCTCGCGAGCTTGGGATTATCCGCATGGCCGACCTCCACGACATCTCCGCCTCGATCGCGTCCGCGCTGACCGAGGTCGGCGTGAACGGCCATCTTGATGTCGAGATGGATGGAGCCAAACAGGCGGCGACGCTCGGGCCATTGGGCGACGAAGTAGAGGTGGAGGTTATTGTTAGGCGAGTGGAGCACCTTGCGGCGTGATATGACGCCACGAATGTTGAGTTGTTCTGCTTTGCCGACGTTGTTCCTTGCTCGGTCGAACGCCTGTTCGAAGGCGGTATGCGGTGCCGACAGATCGCGCGTCCGATCGCTCTGGGCGAACGCGGCGTACTAGGTCGGTTGCCATGTCTACGGGTCATCCTGAAGGGTCCATCCGTTGGGATAGCTGAGGAACGTCGTATTTACTGACAATGCTAAAACGGTTGCTGGCATCGACGCCCCGCAGAACTATGGCGGTTCGCAGGTAATCGAAAAAATCAGGCGCGCGGGAAGAGGCGCGCGGCAGGGTGGGCCAAGTATGACAAGCAAGATCAGCACGGCGGCGATGATGGTGAGCGCGGGGCTGGTGCTTGCGAGCTGCGGGCACGGAAGCAAGCGCAGCGACAGCGGCGCGAGTGGCTCGCCGCAGGGCGTCGGGCTGAGCGACGCTGACCAAGCGGCCGAAAAGAAGATGCAGCCTGTTGTCGAGTGCTGGAACGAGCCCGTGCAAGGGCTGGTCGAAGACGCAGAGCAGTACCGCCGGCAGATCAGGCCGTTGATGGCGTCGAGCAGGCCCCCTTCCGACCCGATGCAGACGTTCGACGCGCCGACGCTGTTCCAGGGCACGACCACCAGCGCCAACAGCAACGGCGAGATGTCTCGTGCGTGCGCGGACAAGCTGGAGGCGGCGGCCCGATCGGGACCGGCGATCGCCGGTGTGGACGAAGCCGCGCCAAAGCTGGCGGCAGCATTGCGCCAGCTGATCGGGCCCGCCAAGGCGCTGGACGACTATTTCGAGCAGAAAGTCTACCTGGACGATCACTGGGCGAAGGGACGGACCATCGACGCCCAGCTTGCCCCGGTGCTGGTCGAGCTGACAACGGCGGGCGAACGAACGTACAGCGGCATGCAGGCCGAAAAGGCGGTGCTGGACCAGCATCGGCTTGACGCGATCGAGAAGCGGGACGGCCGATCACTGGATTGGCACGCGGAACGAACGCGCATTGCCGCCCATACGATGGTGGAGCAGGCAGAGGCGATGCAAAAGGCCGGCAAGCTGGATGCGGTTGCGATGGAAAAGCTCACGTCCGCGCTGCAGTCGGATTACGATGCCGCTCAGGCCTACGCGGCAGCGCATCCCGAAGCCACGAAGGACCGGAGAGCCAAATCGCCGCTTTGGCCCGATCTCGCACCCGCTATCTCCCATGAACTGTCCAACGCCAGGGACCTTCACCGCACCCTCGCCACCCCCGAAAGCGACCGGGCATCCCACGCGGACTCGGTAAGGCGGGATGTCGAGGATCTGGAGTCCTCCTACAACTCGGTCGTGTTCACCTACAATCAGCATCAGCGTTGACGCCTGTTCGACCCGAAGGCCTAGACTCCGTGGCGTTGATCTTGTCCGCTGTCTGCACGGCAGGCGGATCGGCGGACGAGTCCGGCCGCTGGTTCGCTCGCGGCAGACGCTCTCGTTCTGTCGTGGCCGTCGATTCGCCTCATCCGCGCTCGATCCAAGGCAACCGCTTGTTCTGCCGCTGGTACCATATGGTTGATGAAGCTACGCGCCCCTAAGATGCCGCCAACGCCGGACTCCACCACGCACGCTGGGACGGGGTTGCACCAGCTCTACAACGACCATTGTTCGGATCTGCGGCGTTTCCTAATTGCCCGGACGGGAAGCATTGCGGACGCCGACGACGTTCTCCAGGAAGTTTGGCTTCGGCTGAACGTCGTATCCTCCGGGCCGATCGCCAACGGACGAGCGTATCTGTTTCGGATGGCGCAGAATCTGGTGCTCGATCGGCTGAAGAAGCAGCGGCGCCGCAGCGCGCGAGACGGTCGATGGCTGGCGTCGGAACACGGGAGCTTGACCGCCGCTCTGGAACCGGTCGATCCCGCTCCCGATGCGGAACGGCTCCTGATCGAACGCGACGCCGCGGAGCGGCTCGCGAAGGCGATAGCGGCATTGCCCGCTGGCGCGGCGCGGGCGTTCAGGCTGCACAAGCTGGACGGTCTTTCACACGGCGAGGTCGCGGCCCGGCTCGGGATCAGCAGGAGCGGCGTGGAGAAGCACATGGCGGTCGCGATGACGCATCTTCGGCGGGCGATGGGCGATGACTGAGGTGCGGTCCCGGGCGCGGCGTCGTGCAGGGAAGGCAGGCGGACCCGCGTCCGGTCAGGCCTGGCCAGGGGTGGCGCGATGACGAGCGACGACATCATGGAAGCGGCGGCTCGCTGGCACTCGTTGCAGGACACCGATGGCATGGACTGGGACCGGTTCACCCTGTGGCTCGAAGCCGACCCGCGACATCGTGCGGCGTTCAACGGGGTCGCACTGCTCGATGCGGACATAGAAGGTCAGCGCCTTCCCATCGTCGAACATCTGAAAAGCCCCACTCCCGGGGCGCAGCGGACCGCGCGCCACCGGTTCGGAGCGATGGCGGCGGGTGTCGTCGCGGCCGCCGCCGCGGCGGTCGCGCTCTTCGTTGGCCTGCCCAGGGCTGACGACCATGCAGCGGTCATGACCGTTCGGACCCAGCGCGGTCAGACCCGTGAGGTCGCACTGCTGGACGGCTCGCGCGTCACTCTGGCATCCGCGAGCAGGCTGTCGGTCGGCGGTTCCGACCAGAACCGGCTCGAGATCGCGGGCAGTGCGTATTTCGACATCCCGCATCGGCTCGGCCGCGACCTCGCCATCAAGGCCAATGATCTCACCATCCGCGACATCGGCACCCGGTTCGGGATCGACGCGGGCGGTTCCGGCACTCGGGTCAGCGTTGGCGAAGGCGCGGTGGCCATCTCCTCGGCGGGAGTGAGCGGCAGCGTTACGGTGGCTGCCGGTCGCAGTCTGGCTCTCGTCCGGTCCGGCACCAGCGCGCAGGTGGGTTCCATCCGTGCGTCGGACGTGGCGAGCTGGCGCAGGGGAGCGTTGGTCTACGAGGCCGCGCCGCTCGCACTGGTCGCGGACGACATCTCCCGCTACGCGGCTCGCCCAATCACGGTCGACCCGGCGATCGCCGCGCGCCGCTTCTCCGGAGTGCTATCGATCGGTGACGGGTCCAAATTGGCGGCGGACGTCGCCGCGATCATGGCAGTTCGTGCTCGTCCGGTCGGGAACGGCGTGCGGCTGGAGTCTGCTCGCTAGCCTCGGTTCCGCAACACCGGCCGTCGCGAGAGGACCCCGGGTCGCGCTGGACGTGCAGGCGGGGCAGCTCGGTGACAGCATCGCCGTGCTCGCGCGCCAGTCCGGCACCTCAATCGGAAGCCCCGAGCGGCTCCCGGCGGAAACGGCCCCGGCCGTAAGGGGTTCGATGACGGTCGAGGTCGCCCTGAACCGCCTGCTGCGGCGAAGCTCGTGGCGCGCGGTGCGGGTCGCGCCCGATGTCTTCCGACTAGAGCGCAAGCCGCGTGCAGTCGCCAGGGCGCGACTGCCGGCCTCGCCCGCCGCTCCGTCGGCGGGCGAGGGATCTCCGATCGGCGACATCGTCGTGACGGCGACCAAGCGACGGGAGACGCTGGCCGACGTGGCCGCGCCGATCGCGGTCGTCGGGTCCGCGCTCGGGGACGAGAGGGGCGCCACC
>CAXSEO010000075.1:0-8233 GCA_964235525.1 uncultured Sphingomonas sp.
CGAGTCGCCGACATTGTTGGTGATGATGCCCGTCACCCCGCTCGGGTCGACGCCGAGAAAACTCAGCTGCTCGCCCCGGTATTTCCAATCGAACAGTTCGACGTTCAGTTGCAAGCGGTTCTCGAGAAACCGGTTCTTCACGCCAATCGTGTAGGCGGTAATGTTCTCGGGCCCGAAGCTGAATGTCGTGTTGAATCCGCCCGCCCGATAGCCAGTCTCGATGCTGCCGTAGAGCAGCGAGCGTGGGCCAATGTCGAACTCAACCGCGCCGCGATACGTCACCTTGCTGCTATTCTGCGCGCCGCTGCCGGTCGGGTTGAGCCGGATGAGCGCCAGCCCCGGTCCGATGATGGTCGGAAACACCGCCGGCGGCAGCCCTGCCTGCGCCGGCACCACTGGCTGCTTGGCGAGGGTTTCCGTATAGGGCAGCAATCGCGCGGTTGGACACCCCGTCGGCAGCAGGCACACCTCGATCAGGCTGTTGGCCGTGCTGGTGAACGCCTTGTGGTCCTCCGTATAGCGAAGACCCCCGGTGAACCGCAGCCGGCCCGTCGCGTGCAGCGTCAACCGACCGTAAACCGACGGAGAGTGGGTCGTGTAACGCGATTGCGAGAAGTTCGCCTGCGTCTGCGCGGACAGGTGCGTGTCGTCGATCACCTCTTCGCTGAAATAATAGCCGCCGAAAATATAGTCGAACAGATGGCCCTGATTGCTGACCAGCCTGGCTTCGACCGAATACTGATTGGAGTCCTGCCGGTCTCCCACGTCCTGGCCCGGATCAGTGCTGAGGTTGCGTTTCAGCCCGTGCCGCCAAGCTGGAATGACGCTGGCCGTGCCGATCGGCGTCGCCCAGTCGATATGGTAGCCGATGCCGTAGGTGTCGTTGCGCTGGAACGGCAGATAGGCGATCGGATCAAGATTGCGGCCGAGTGTTCCGGCCGCGCCATTCGCGACGCGATAGTTTTGCGCGGCTGCCGTAAACAGCCCCTCGCTCAGCGGCAGGCCGGAGGGGGTCACGAAGAACTGGCCCTGCGCCGAGTTATAATCAAACCGGCCGTAATAGGTGGAGCCCGAACCCAGATCACGCTGCCACGCATAGTCGCCCTCGATGCGCACGGTCAGGTTAGGCGTCAGTTTGATCTTCACCTGCGCGCGGCCGCCGCCAGAATCGTCGTCCTGGAGTCCGGCGCCGAGATAGCCGTCGTGCTTCGCATAGGTGCCCGACACGCGCAGCCCGGCGGTCTCGCCCAGCCCCAGATTGAACGCCGCTTCAGCGGTGACTGCGTTATAGTCTCCGTAGCTGGCGGTGGCGTAGCCCGACGTCATGCCGAGCTTAGGTTGCACGGGCAGGATGTTGATCGCGCCCGCCGTTGCGTTGCGCCCGTAGAGCGTGCCTTGAGGGCCCTTCAGGACCTCGACCCGTTCAAGGTCGTAGAATGTGCCGAAGGACGAGCTGGAGCGCCCGACATAGACGCCGTCAAAAGTATACGCAGCGGCGGGATCACTGTTCGCGGTGAACGAGAAGTTGCCTACGCCGCGGATGAAGATGAGATTGCCCTGGCTGCCGCCCGCCACGACGAGCGACGGAATGAGCCTGGTCAGCGCATCGACCCCGCGTGTGCCCGAGTTGAGTAGATCGGCCCCCGACACGACGGCGACCGCGACCGCCGCCTTTTGCAGGTTTTCACCGCGCTGCTGCGCGGTGACGATGATGTCCTGCAGGCCGCCCTGGGTCGCGTTGCCGGCTTGAGCGCTCGCGGACTGGCCGACCGCGCTGGGTCCCTGCGGCGAGGTCGTGGAGCCGGTGGTCGCAGCCGAACCGGGCGCGGCGGTGGTTTGTTGATCGGCCTCGCCCGTGGTTCGCGGTGCCGAGGCCGCTTGACTGGCCTGGGTTTGCGCCAGCGCCGGGCACGGCGCGATCACCACCGCGACCGATAGCTTGAGCAATCCCTTGCGAGTCATCATCACTCCCCTCCCCCATGCTGTTCTGATGCAGCGTGACTTTGCGATCGGGCGACGCCGCGTTCAGCGCCGCATCGTCGAACCTCCACCATTGGTACGCGGGGCGCTCGGAAGCCGAAAATGACGTTTAGCGCCTTTCCGTATAGTGGAAAGGAAGGTAGTCGCGGTTGAAGAAAGCGGGTCGGGGGTGGGATGTGGAGGCGCTACTTCCCGACCGAAGTCGGCGGAGCGGAAACAGGAAGAGAACTGGCGATGCCCGCGTCAGGAGAGGATGGGAAAGGGTCGAAGGTGGCGGAGTCCACATCGCTCGGCCGTGGCCTGGCCATCCTTAGAGCGATGAACGCGACGCGCGCTTACGTGTCGCTTCACGATCTTCACCAAATGACCGGAATTCCAAAATCGAGCATCGTGCGGCTGCTCAAACGGTTCATCGCTGACGGGTATGTCGCGAGGGTCGCGAAGCCCGGCCACTACCGGCTCGCGGCCGGCATCGTGGAGTTGTCGAAGGGCCTCGATCCAGTCTGGGCCGCCGTCGAAGCGGTCGAGCGCAGACCGGCGTTGCTGGCGGGCCATAAATGGCCGGTGGCGATCGGAACGCGGGACGGCGCGAGCTTGGTCGTGCTCTTCAGCACGCGTCGGATCGACAGCCCTTATTCATTCAAGCCATCAACCGTCGGACGCCGACCGCCCCTGCTGACCCTGGCGATGGGAACGGCCTATCTCGCATTCTGCGACGACGTCGAACGGCGGCGGGCGGCGGCCGACATCGCCGAGCGCGGGTCAAGATTGAGCGCGGTGAGGGACGAGATCGGCCGGGTCGCAGCCGAGACCCGCGAACGCGGTTATGGCCTGCGGGTCGGGGGAAAGGGTCAAGACACGTCGGTGGCGGTGCCGATTTTCGGCGTCACGGACGAGTTGATCGGGGTGCTGGTGGAAAGCAGCTTCGCGGCTGCGACATCGATCCAGGATATCAAGTCGATAGCCCGAACTCTCACATGCACGTCCGACGCCATCCAGAACGAGATCCGCGCTCGCGACGCGGATCACGGCAGGTCGTCCGTGACGTCCGCCGCGCTGCCATTTCATCCACTGGCATGAAGAAATGACTGGTTTGCCGCCCCGCCCCGAGCGGCCTAGCCGCGGCATGTCTCGCGTGAAACAGCGTCTCTGAGCATGCGTCGCACTTTCCGCGTCGTCGATGTCGATAGACCACGCAACTGGTCATCTCCTCAGGTGGGAGCCCATTCGGTATGCCTCTGATGCTCGCCTGCACGTCTCACGCACCGCTGGCGCTGTTCCGCGAGCGTGCCCCCGAGGGGGGGGATGAACTGATCGACCATCGAACGGCTGCGCGATCGCGGATTGAGCGGTTTGACCCGGAGGTGATCATCGTCTTCGGCGTCGACCATTTCACAGGCTTCCATTACTCGTGCATGCCCGCCTACTGCGTCGGCTTCGCCGCCGGGGCGGTCCCCGACCTTGGCGGGTTCGCCGGCGCGCTCCGGATCGACAAGCCGTGGGCGATGGAACTGACCGAGGCGCTCCGGGCGGACGGATTCGACCCGGCGGTCTCGTACCGTATGAAGGTCGACCACGCCTTTTCGCAGCCGCTGCACCTGCTGACCGGCGCGATTGACCGTTATCCCGTGGTGCCAATCTTTATCAGCGCCTTCACGCCGCCGTTTCTGCCGTTCTCGCGCTCGCGGGCGCTGGGCGAAGCGGTGGGCCGCTTCGCACGGGCTAGCGGGCGACGAGTGCTGCTGATCGGAAGCGGCGGTCTGTCACATCATCCGGCCCACTATTTTCCGCTGATGGAAGACGCGTCGCCGGAAGTGCTGTCGTATCAGACAAGCGGCGCGCAGGGTGGGCTGATGACCGACGAAGACTGGTTGGGCCGGTTTGACACGATGCACCGCGCGGGCGCGAAGTCCGCCGCCAGCGGCCAACGCGGGCGCAAGGAGATGCGGATGCGCCCCGAGTTGGATCGCGAGATCATTACCGCGATCGCCACCGGTCATCAGGGCGCGTTCGACGATTGGAAGGCGGCCGACGTGATGGCCGAGGCCGGCCTGGGCATGCTGGAACTCCACACCTGGATCGCCGCAGCGGCGGCTTATGGGAACTCGGGAGACGGGCACGCGACGGCGAGCATCTACAACCCGGCCGTCGAGTACGGCGTCGGTTACGGGCTGCTCTACAGCGGGCCTTCGGCAGCAATGTCGGCCGCAGCCTAATGGATCGCGCGGAGGGGCTGATGATCAGGCTGGAGCTCGAGGCCCTCAACGCCGAGTTCGCGTACCGAGTCGATCACGGCCCGACTGCGACCGTGGCCGACCTTTTCGTCGAGAACGGCAGCTACGGCCGGGCCGGCGGAGCGCGGAGCCGGGGACGCGAGGAGATCAGCGCCACCTATGCGGCTCGGCAGGCGCACGGCGCGCGTACCGCTCGACATCTGTTCACCAATCTGCGGCTGACGCATGAAGGGCCGGATCGCGCGAGCGGAACGACCATCATGACGCTGTTCGCCCAGGACGGCTCGCCGCCGCTTCCGGCGGAAGTGCTGGCGGTCTCCGACTTCGAGGATGTCTACGTCCGTTGCGACGACGGGGAGTGGCGCTACCAGTCTCGCACCATCCATACTCTGTTCACGAGCGGCCGGCCGACCGTGCTTCCGCTCGGGCCGGACAATGGCGGGACGCTCGCTTGAGCGTGGCTCCCGCTCGCGCCAGCTTCCGCTCCCGGCTGCGAGCAGGCGAGAAGCTGATCGGCGCGTTCGTCAAGACGCCCGCGATCTCGACGGTCGAGATCCTCGGCGGGGCCGGGTTGGACTTCATCGTCATCGACCAGGAACACGCGCCGCTGGATCGTGCCGCGATCGACGCCATGATCCCGGCGGCGCAATGGTCCGGCCTGGCTCCGCTGGTACGGGTTTCCGGTCCCGTGCAGGACAACATTCTGTCCGCCCTCGACTGCGGCGCGACTGGCGTGCTCGTTCCGCATGTCAGCAGCGCCGCCCGCGCCGCCGAGGTCGCGCGCCTTTGTCATTACGGCCCGGGCGGCCGCGGCTATTCTGGCAGCGTGAGAGCCGCCGGCTACGGCACGACCGGACTGACCGACCATCTTGCTACCTGCGCGGAGACCGTCACGCTCGTCGCCCAGATCGAGGATCGGGAGGCGATCGACGGGATCGACGCGATCGCGGCCACGGCCGGAGTCGACGCCTTGTTCCTCGGCATGGGCGACCTCACGGTTTCGCTGGGTGAAAGCGACGCCAACGCCCCAGTCGTGAGACGGGCTGGCGAGCGGATCGCTGCGGCTGCACGCAAAGCGGGCAAGCCCGCCTGCGCCATGGTGACCAGCCGAGCGGAGGCTGAACCACTCCTGGCGCTCGGCGTGACCGCCTTCATCGTGTCGACCGACCAGGGCCTTCTGCGCAGGGGCGCCGCACTGGCCGTGAACGATTTCGCCGACTTCCGAACAGACGGTGTGGAGCTACGCACGTGATTGCCAGAGCAGTGATGGTGTCGGATCACACCGACGTGACGCCCGGCGCGACTCCCGGGGCCGACAGGTGGAGTCTCATCATGCGTGGTGCTAACTTCGTCGTCGCGATCGCGCAGGTGCAAGCGGGAACGGTTCTGCGACGGACCGACCACCCCGATGAGTCGATGGTGTTCCTGGTCGACGCGCCCGCGCGCGTGGTCGCGGGAGACGAAGCGATCGAGGCGTCGGCGGAGTCTCTCGTGATCCTCCCGCCCGGATCGAGCCGGATCGAAGCACGAGGTGCCGGCACGATCGTGCGCGTCTTTTCCAGCGTGGCGGACGACCTCGTCGCCCTGGCGCGCAACGCCGCCTCCTACGAGGCGGACGCGTCCGATGTCGCCCCGCTGACGCCTTGGCCCGATCCGGTCGGCGGGTTCCGCCTGCGCTACTATCCACTGACCGAGCTGCTCAACACGCCGGGATCGGACTTGCGCGTGTTCCGCTCCACCAACCTCATGATCAATTTTCTTGGTCAGCGCGACGCTCCGCGCGACTCCAGCAAGCTGTCGCCGCACTTCCACACCGATTTCGAGCAAGGGTCGGTTGCCCTGCGCGGCCGTTACATCCATCACGCGCGATACCCTTGGACCGCCGACATAGCGCAGTGGCGCGAGGATCAGCACCTCGAGGTAGGCAGCCCTTCGATCACGGTGGTCCCCAACAACGTCATCCATACTTCGCGCAATGTAGATGCGCCTGCTTGGCTCATCGATGTTTTCGCGCCTCCCAGGCTCGACTTCTCCCAGATGCCCGGCGCGGTGAAGAACGCCGCCGAATACCCCATGCCCGTTGCAGAGAAAGTCGCCCCGCCCGCGGGCAGCATCTGGGCCGATGGAGAGCGCTCGAATTGACGGAGCCGCTTCAGCCAATTCCATCCGCCGAGCCTGGCGAAGTGGCTCGGCTGGGCGGCTATATCGACTTCCACCATCACATCATGCCGCCCGGCTATTCGGACTGGCTTGACAGGCATGTGGGTGTGAGTTTCCCACAGCCCGAATGGTCGCTAGAGGGAGCGCTGGCTGCCATGGACGAGATGGAGGTCCAGGGCGCGTACCTATCGCTCTCATCGCCGGGGGTGCATTTCGGGGACGATCGGGATGCTTTCGCGTATTGCCGCAGGGTCAACGAGTTCAAGGCCGAAGTGTCGCTTCGGCGACCGGATCGGTTTGGGTTCTTCGCCATGCTTCCGCTGCCGTTCGTCGACGGCGCCATGCACGAGATCGAACATGCGTTCGATGCGTTGAAGGCCGACGGTGTCGTCTTGCTGACCAACGCATGGGGCGGCATCTATCTCGGGGATCCGCTGTTCGACTCCGTGATGGCAGAGCTCGACCGCCGGGGAGCACTCGTCTTCACGCATCCCACCGACCTTTGGAACAACATTCCGCCCAGTGGAGTACGTCCACCTTACGCCGACTTCCTGCTCGACACGACGCGGGCGGCGATGAACATGATCCGTCACGGGATTACGACGCGTTTTCCTAACTTGAAGATTATTCTACCGCATGGTGGAGGGTTCATCCCATTTCACGCCTATCGCATGTCCGATCAAGTCGTAGCTCCGATCGCGGGCGAGCCTCTCGAGGACAGGACGGCGCGCGGCATGGCGGAGTTGCGGAAATTCTACATCGATGTGACGTCTGCGGCGACGCCCACCGCTCTGCCGAGTATCCTAGCCTTCGCCGACCCCGACCGCATCATATACGGCACCGACTTTCCGCATGCCGGCTTGAAGGGCAAGATCAACGGCGCGCGCCTGCAGGCCTATCCCATGCCAACCGAGGTTCGTACGAAGATAATTCGTACTAACGGGACCAAGCTCGGCGAGCGGTTTGGTCGCATGTAGGTCACCAGCAACAGGTCACATGTCGATTGTACATTCAGCAGAGCCAGCCTAGTGACTGTGCCTCTTGTCTACACTACATCGCGGACGGGTGTCATCCGGTCGACATTGTAAACTTGCTGTTCAAGTCCGTTGCCAAGGTGGGGGTACCCGAATGACGTATGTTGATACCAAGCTCTTCATCGACGGCGTCTGGCAGGACGCCGCCGACGGTCGCTCGCTGGCGGTGCACAATCCGGCGACGGGCGAACATATCGGCGACGTCGCCCATGCCGGCCGCGCCGACCTGGATCGGGCGCTGGAGGCGGCGCGGCGCGGTTTCGAGACCTGGCGCGACTTCACCCCCGCGCGGCGCAGCAAGGTCATGCGCGCGGCCGCCGCGCTGATGCGGGAGCGGGCGGAGGACATCGCGCCGCTGCTCACCCGCGAACAGGGCAAGCCGTTGGCGGAAGCCAAGGGCGAGGCGATCGCCGCGGGCGACATCATCGACTGGTTCGCGGAGGAAGGGTTCCGCGTCTACGGCCGGCTCGTCCCGCATCGCGCCAACCTGTCGATCCGGCAGATGGTGCTCAAGGACCCCGTCGGCCCGGTCGCCGCGTTCACGCCGTGGAACTTCCCGATCAACCAGGTCGTCCGCAAGATCGCGGCGGGCCTCGCCGCCGGCTGCTCGATGATCGTTAAAGCACCTGAGGAGACGCCGGCGAGCCCGGCCGCGCTGATCAAGGCGTTCCAGGATGCGGGGCTGCCCGAAGGCGTGCTCAACCTCGTGTTCGGCAATCCGGCCGAGATCTCCGAATATCTGATCGCCAGCCCGGTGATCCGCAAGATCACCTTCACCGGCTCGACGCATGTCGGCAAGCTGCTCGCGGGACTGGCGGGGCGGCA
>CAXSEO010000076.1:0-8213 GCA_964235525.1 uncultured Sphingomonas sp.
TGGTGACCTCGCTGCTGCCGGCCCCGTTCGCGCAAGCGCTGGCCGAGCTGCACCCGGCGGTTGGGCGCGTTTTCCCGCTGCTGTTCTTCGCCTATTTCGCGATGGCGTACATGCTGCTCGGCGCGGTGTTCCTGGGCGTGGGCGCGCAGGCGACCTCCGCGCGCGAGCTGCAGCTGTTGTCCCTCCCGATCACCATCACCCAGATCGCGATGTTCGGCCTCGCCTCCGCCGCCGTGTCGCACCCGGGATCGACGGTGGCGAAGTTCGCCGAGTTGTTTCCGCTGTCCTCGCCGTTCGCGATGGCGGGTCACGCGGCGAACGCGCCCGAGCTGTGGCCGCACCTGCTCGCGCTCGCGTGGCAGGCGATGTGGGTGGCGATCTTCGTGGTGGTCGGCGCGCGCGCGTTCCGACGCGGGGTGCTGCAGTCGGGCAGCGCCAGGCCGAAGCTGTTTCGCCGCCGCAGCGCCGCCTATTGACAGCGTTGTCAGTATCGGCTTCGACTAGCGAAAAGGAGAGGCTTTGTGGCCACGCTCGCGCCTGAACGCACCGAACAGCACGCGGTCGACCCGCTCGATGTCAGCCGCGCCGAGCTTTACCGGGACGATACCTGGCACGCGCCGTTCCGCGAGCTGCGCGAGCATGCTCCGGTGCATAAGGTCGAGCATTCCGACTACGGCCCGTACTGGTCGGTCAGCAGCTACAAGCCGATCGTCGAGGTCGAGTCGCTGCCGGACCTGTATTCGTCGGAGGCGGGCGGGATCACGCTGGCGGACTTCCTGCCCGAGCGCGACGTCAGGACGCCGATGTTCATCGCCATGGATCGCCCCAAGCATACCGGCCAGCGCCGCACCGTCGCGCCCGCCTTCGCCCCGTCCGAAATGGCGCGGATGAGCGCGGATATCCGCCGCCGCACCGCCGACATCCTCGACACGCTGCCGATCGGCGAGCGATTCGACTGGGTCGACACCGTCGCGGTCGAGCTGACCACCCAGATGCTCGCGATCCTGTTCGACTTTCCGTGGGACGAGCGGCGCAAATTGACGTTCTGGTCCGACTGGGCGGGCGACATCGAGCTGGTCAAGACGCCCGAGCTGCGCGCCAAGCGGCTCGAATATATGTTCGAGTGTGGGGCCTATTTCGGCAAGCTGTGGAATGGCAAGGTCGGCAAGGAACCGACGCCCGACCTGATCTCGATGATGATCCATTCGGACGCGATGGCGGAGATGGACCAGGGCGAGTTCATCGGCAATTTGATCCTGCTGATCGTCGGCGGCAACGACACCACGCGCAATTCGATGAGCGCGGTCGCCTATGGACTCGACCAGTTCCCGGACGCGCGCGCGACGCTGGAGGCGGACCCGTCGCTGATCGCGAACGCGACGCAGGAGATCATTCGCTGGCAGACCCCGCTCGCACACATGCGCCGCACCGCGACGCAGGACACCGAGCTGATGGGGCAGCAGATTCGCGAGGGCGACAAGCTGGCGATGTGGTACATCTCCGCCAACCGCGACGAGAACGTGTTCGGCGCGGACGCGGACGAGATCAGGGTCGACCGCCCCAACGCCCGCCGCCACCTCGCCTTTGGGCACGGCATCCACCGCTGCGTCGGCGCGCGGCTTGCCGAATTGCAGATCGCGACGCTGCTCGAGGAGATGGCCAAGCGACGGTTGCGGGTCAACGTGGTCGGCGAGCCGGAGCGGGTCGCGGCGTGTTTCGTCCACGGCTATCGCAAGCTGCCGGTCGAGGTGACGCGGTACTGAAAATCCGCAGTGTCGGATGGTATTGTTCGTCACCCCGGACTTGTTCCGGGGTCCAACCTTCCTCGCGTGCTTCCCGTCAGATGGCGCTACCTCCGCAGGGCGCAACATAGCCGGGCCGCTGCCGCCGGGACTCTACCACAAGACCGCAAGCACGCGGACATCGTTGGGCCCCGGAACAAGTCCGGGGTGACGGGCGTGGAGTGGATTGGAGGCCGGCCCTTCCGCACGCCCCAACCTCCCCTATATTTTACCTATGACCGACCGTCGCCAGTTCCTCACCCTCTCCGCCACCGCCGTCGGCGTACTCGCGCTCTGGCGCGCTGGACCAGCCCGCGCCGCCGAGCGCTTCCCGGTCACGTTGACCGATGCGCAGTGGAAGGCGAAGCTGTCGCCGGCCGCCTATGACGTGCTCCGCCACGAGGGGACTGAGGCCCCCTATTCCAGCCCGCTCAACAACGAGCATCGCGCAGGAGTCTTCTCGTGCAAGGGCTGCGCGCTGCCTGCCTACACCTCGCATACAAAGTTCGACAGCGGCACCGGCTGGCCGAGCTTCTGGGCGCCGCTCCCGAACGCGGTCGCGACCAAGAGCGACGCCAGCCTGATGATGGAGCGCACCGAAATCCACTGTCGCCGCTGCGGCGGGCATCTCGGCCATGTGTTCGACGATGGCCCCAAGCCGACGGGCAAGCGCTATTGCATGAACGGCGTGGCGATGACGTTCCGGCCGGCGAAGGTGTAGGTTGGATTTGGAAACGCCGGTGACAAACTGATCGTGTTCCGGCGGGATAAGCCGCGCAAAGGGAACGAAGCGAACCGGCGTTTGCCCTCACTCACCGTTGGACGCGACGTCGTTGCTCGCGAGTTCCACGCTCGGTGCGTGGTCGGCATAGATGAAACCGCGCGTTGGATAGCTGGTCAGCCCCAGCCCGCCCTGCGGCGCGTACCAGACCTTGACCTGGCTCCAGTCGCCCGCCGCCGACACGTCGACCGCGCGGACGTCGCGCTCGATGCGGCCCGGGCGCGACCAGTTCGCGTGGGTGAGCAGCACCTCGCGGTCGCTCACCACCTTCGACACGGTGGCGACATGGCCGACGCGCATGTGGTGGGTCGCCTCGAACGCCAGCACCGCGCCGATACGCGGCGTATGCCCACGCGCGTAGCGCCCTTCCGCCTGCGCCCACCAGGTGTTCGCGTTGCCGCGCAGCTGGATGCCCGAGACCTCGCGCGCATAGGGCGCGCATTGCCAGAACTGCGCGGCGGCGGGCGCCGCTGTCATCAGCGCGCACGACAACACCAGCGCGAAACGCGCCGTCAACATCTTCAAGCTCACTTGTGACCCCCGAAGGTTCCGACTGGATGAGCTTGGGCTAGGGGACAGAGTTAAAGAAAAATAGCCGCAGGTGCGGCGTCGTGGAACCAATCGGGACGAAGCGTGTTTGGGTGCGGTTCAGTCGCGGCTGAGCGGTGATGCTCGACCGCGCAGCGCCTGTAGCGCGCCCCGGCGCAGGCCGACTCGCTTGTATTCGCTTTTCGCCGCACTCAGCTGCGGAACGCCTCGAGCGCAGTCAGCAGCGACGGCGCGTCCGGGTCCCAGCTGGCGCGGGTACCCAGCGTCAGGCCGCCGTCAACCAGCAGCGACGTGCCGGTGACGAAGCTCGCATCGTCGCTGGCGAGGTAGGCGACAGCGGCGGCGATGTCCTCCGCGCGGCCGGTGCGACGGATCGGCTGCGCGTTCGCCGCCGCCTGCGCGATGGCGCTGTTCGCTTGGTCGAGCTGCTCGCCCGCGATGCCGAGATGGGCGGTGAAGATATTCGTGGCGATGAAGCCGGGCACCACCGCGTTGACGCGGATGTTGTGCCGCGCAAGGTCGGCGGCGGCGACTCTGGTGAGGTGGAGCACTCCCGCCTTGGCGACGGAGTAGGCGGTCGGCGCGTAACCGGTGCCGAGCGCGGAGATCGACGAGGTGTTGACGATCGCCCCGCCGCCGCGCTTCGCCATGATCGGCGCGGCGTAACGGATGCCGAGCGCGACCGAGCGGAGCAGCAGCGCCTGCGTCCGGTCCCAATCCTCGGGCGCGATCTCGTCGATCGGCTCGCGCGCGCCGCCCGCGCCCGCGTTGTTGAACAGGATGTCCGGCTCGCCCGTCGCGATCAGCGCCTCGATATCGCCCGCCTCCAGCACGTCGCAGCGCCGGAACGCGATCGCGCCGTCCGTCGCCGCCGCCAGCGCTTCCCCGCTGACCACGTCGATATCGCCGACCAGCACCCGCGCGCCCTCGCTCGCGAGACGCCGCGCGGTCGCGCGACCGATGCCCGATGCGCCGCCGGTGACCACCGCGCGCTTGCCCGTGAACCGCATGACCTCTCCCCTTTTCGCAAGCATAGTATGGGGCCGGGTCCGGTCAATCGCTCGCCGTTCGAACGCGCGGTGTGCGCCCTTGCCCGCCGCCGCGCGTCGCGATAGCGCGTGGCATGGCCCTCGACCCGGAAACCTTCGACCAGCTGATCGACACTGTCCGCCGCTTCGTCGCCGAGCGGCTGCGTCCGCTGGAGGCGGAAGTGGAGGCTAACGACGCGGTGCCCGACGCGGTCGTGCAGGAGATGCGCGACCTCGGGCTATTCGGCCTGTCGATCGGCGAGGACTATGGCGGGCTCGCGCTGACGATGCTCGAGGAATGCCGCGTCGCAATCGAGATGGGGCGCACGACCCCCGCGTTCCGCTCCACCTTCGGCACCAATGTCGGTATCGGCAGCCAGGGGCTGGTGATGGCGGGCACCCCCGAGCAGAAGGCGCAGTGGCTCCCGCGTATCGCCAGCGGCGAGGTGATCACCAGCTTCGCGCTGACCGAGCCCGATGTCGGTTCCGACAGCGGCAGCGTGAAGACCCGCGCCGTCAAGGATGGCGACGTGTACCGGCTGACGGGCACCAAGCGCTATATCACCAACGCGGACAAGGCGCAGCTGTTCACGGTGATGGCGCGCACCGGCGAGGAGGCGGGCGGGCGCGGCGTGTCGGCGTTCCTGGTCCCCAAGGACTTACCCGGCGTCACGCTCGGCGAGCCGGAGAAGAAGATGGGGCAGCGCGGGGCCAAGGTCTCCGACGTCCATTTCGACGACGTGCGCGTTCCCGCCGCCAACCGGCTCGGCGCGGAGGGCGAGGGCTTCAAGATCGCGATGCGCGTGCTCGACCGCGGGCGCCTGCACATCTCGGCGGTGTGCGTCGGGGTCGCCGAGCGGCTGATCGCGGACTGTGTCGCCTACGCCAGCGAGCGCAAGCAGTTCGGCCACCCGATCAGCCAGCATCAGCTGATCCAGGGGATGCTCGCCGACATGAAGACCGAGGCTCTTGCGGCGCGGGCGCTGGTGCTGGAGACCGCGGCCGCCAAGGACGCGGGCAAGGACGTTGTGCTGGAGTCCGCCGCGGCCAAGTATTTCGCCTCCGAGATGGTCGGCCGGGTCGCGGACAAGGCGGTGCAGATCTATGGCGGCGCGGGCTATATCGCCGATTACGGGATCGAGCGGCTGTACCGCGACGTGCGCCTGTTCCGCATCTATGAGGGCACCAGCCAGATCCAGCAGGTCATCATCGCCCGCGAGACGCTGAAGCGCGGCGGCTAGGAGAGAAGCCATGGACACCACCAACCTGTTTCGCCTCGACGGACGCGTCGCGCTGATCACCGGGGGCTCGCGCGGGATCGGCAAGATGATCGCGGCGGGCTTCATCGCGCAGGGCGCGCGCGTCTACATCTCGTCGCGCAAGGCCGAGGCGTGCGAGGCGACCGCCGCCGAGCTCGGGCCGAACTGCATCGCGCTGCCGCAGGACGTCTCCACTGTCGCGGGCTGCCAGGCGCTGGCGCAGGCGTTCGCGGCGAAGGAGGGCAAGCTCGACATCCTCGTCAACAACGCGGGCGCGGCATGGGGCGTCCCGTTCGAGGAATTCCCGGAGCAGGGCTGGGACAAGGTCATGGACCTGAACGTCAAGTCGCCCTTCTTCCTCACCCAAGCACTACACCCGGCGCTGAAAGCAGCGGCGTCGCACGAACGGCCCGGCAAGGTGATCAACATCACCTCGATCGACGGGCTGCGGCTCAACCCGTGGGAGACGTACAGCTACCATGCCTCTAAGTCGGCGCTGATCTACCTCACCAAGCGGATGGCCGCGCGGCTGATCCGCGACTCGATCAATGTCACCTCGATCGCTCCCGGCGCGTTCGCGAGCGAGATGAACCGCGCCGCGCGCGACCATGGCGACGAGGTGGCCAAGGGCATCCCGGCGCGCCGTGTCGGCGTGGACGAGGACATGGCGGGCGCGGCGATCTTCCTCGCGTCGCGGGCGGGCGACTATGTCGTCGGCGACACGATCGTGGTCGACGGCGGGCTGGTCAACGCGGCGCTGGGGACCAGCATCGACGCGTGAGGCGACTCGCGGGCCCGCCGCGACGCACTAGTCCTCTTCCATGAGAGGTCAGGTGCGCGGCGTAACCGGAACAAGAGCCTAGTATCGGCGACCGCCATAAAAACGCCCGGAATAGCCGCGTCCGTAATAGCCCCGGCCGCCGTAGAAGCGCACGCCGTAATAGAAGCCGTGATACGGATAAGGCCGGTACACCCAGCGGTCGCTGTAAAAGAACCATGGCTGATACCAGCCCGGCGCGGCGTAATAATACGGCCCGTCATAGTAAAAAGCGGGAGCATCGCGGCGAACGACATAGCCCGGCGGACAGCCAACGCTTGTCTCGTTGCCCGAGCTGCTGCCGATCGCGGCACCGCCCGCCGCGCCGGCGATGCCGCCGACCAGTGCTCCCGTGCCCTGGTCGCGGTAGCGGGTGACGCTGGAGCCGACCAGTGCGCCGAGCAGCCCGCCGATCACGGCCCCGGCAGCGGTGTTTTTGTGAGCTTTCACGCAGTAACGCTGTGACCAGTCCTCCGCATAGGCTTCGTAGCGCTGGTCCTGATCCGGGGTCGAACCGTAGGTCGGATCGGCCCGATAGCCGGGCGGCGGCGGCGGCGGGCGCGACGGATCATAGCCCGGGGGCGCGGCGCGGTCATAGTCGTCGAAGCCGGGTGCGGGCTGGTACGCCGGAGCCGACGGATATGGCTGGCCCTCCGGGACCTGACCGGACGGCGCGGCGCCATCCTGCCGCGCGTCGCGCACGCCGGGCTGGTAGCCGTCATCAGAGTCGCCGGGCTGCGGCGCGCGGTATTGGCCGTCACCGCCGGGCGGAGGAGCCGGCGGCGCCTGATAGCTCTGCGCGACGACAGGGGCGGCAAGCGCGGGCAACAGCGCGACCCCGGCCATCAGCGCGACGGCAGGGCGAGCGACGGAACGCAGCGAAACGCGCATGGTACCTGATCCTTGGAACTATACGCACCCTTTGCCGGCGGCTCGCCTAACCCACGATGAACGCTCACCAATCTCTTCCTGATCGCCTCTATGGTTGCGAACGCTAGGCGAGCAGGCGCGCGTCGAGCCCCAGCGCCTGCCCCGCGTCGGCCATCCGGCGGTCGAGCGTCCACAGCGTCGCCCCGGCCGCGTGCGCGATCGCGAGGTGGAGCGCATCACCACCGCGCAGCGGCTTCTGGCTGCGGCGGATGAGGTCGGTGGCGGAGTCGAAGTGCCGCGGTTCGATCGGAACCATCCTGGTCGCGTCGGCCAGCATCCGGCGCACGGCATCGATCGCTCGATGGCCTTCCGCCGAGTTCAACTCCCCAAGCCTCACCTTGCGCGCGAAACCGGACGCGGCCTCGGTCTCACACCATTTGCTGCTGACCAGCTCACCGCCAGCGGCCGTCTCGAGCCAACGCCTCGCGGTCGTACTGCCAAGCTCTTGGGCGAACAGCGGGATCAGCAGTGACGCGTCGAGATAGTCGCTCAGAGCAGGTCTTCCTGCCGCATCCGCTCGACGAAGCACAGTCCGTCGGGATCGACATACGGCTTCGACAGCGCCCGGATGCGGTCCATCTCCGCGAAGTCGATCGGCTTCCGCGGCGCTTGCTCCGCGACCAGCCGCGCGACCGGCTTGCCGCGATTGGTGATCGTCACCGTCTCACCCGTACCGGCGAGCTTCACCAGTTCGCTCAACCGCGCCTTTGCCTCCGCCAACGCCACCGCAACCATGTTCAGCCTCCTGACCAGCTACTTAGTCATGTACGCCGTCGCTATCTGACACACAAGCGAGCGAGGACGTGCCCGCGAATAACGATACCTTGCCCGCCCTTGCTCTTCGTTGACGATCCGGCCACGCTAGCCTTGACGAGTGCAGCCAAAAAACGCGACACTCATGGTTGTACGCGCCCTCGCTCGGGAGTCCTTCATGCGCGTCCGGATCACAGCGTTTCTGGCGCTCAGCCTCACAGCTGGGAGCGTTGGGCGAACCGCCCCATCGTATCACATGGCCTTGAAGGCGGAACCGATAACGGCGAGTAAGATCCGGTTCACCGTGTTGACCAA
>CAXSEO010000077.1:0-8190 GCA_964235525.1 uncultured Sphingomonas sp.
TTGTTGACCCGGCCACGTGCGGCGCGGGCGAGTCCGCCGCGCGCCCACTCGACTGTGCTAGAGTGGCTTTGTTCCATCAGATACTCGCCGATACGGTTGATCCTCTGCTTCAGGATCAGCGCGCTATCCGGATCCCTCCGTGTGGCCGCCACGAAAAGTTGCATGACGACAGCCTGCAATCTGCTGTCGTGTGAGTCGAACAAGGATAATGGACCGGCTTGCCCCCCCGGCGTTTGCTGCAGGAGCGCCTCGGGGAGGAATATTTGAACGATGTCGGCGTTGCCTTCGACCGTCATTTTCGTCCGTTTGTGAGCGGGCAGCACCGACACGCTGCCGGCGCGAATGTCCGCGCTCGACGAGGCTCCCCCAACCTGATGACGAACCTGCTGACCATCCTGAAGGCTCATCGCGATGGTGATGCTGTCCGATGGCGCGACTTCGACATCTGCCCGGCCGTGCTGCCATCGCGCGACCACCGCTGGGGCCGAGCGTCGATCCCCCAAAGTATCAAGGAAGATCGGACTGCCGAGCACAGCGACCGTATCGGCGACTGCTGTCATAGGCGACTGCGGACTGTTCACCCTGAGCTCCTCTTGATGCAGCTGTCCAGGAGCGACTGGGGCGAGTGGACGCAACCTTCAGCACAAGCGTTTGAACGGAAACGCAGCCCACGCCGAATTTCTCCGCGTTCGGGACAGTCCAAGATTGTAAGACCGACTTGACCAGCGTTCCGCGCCTTGGCTGGCACCACCGGCCCTGACCTGCCTCGCACGGCCCGCGGGGTACTAACAATCTGACAAAAGCCGCATTGAAGGCGTTTTTGCGATACCGCCAGCCACAGTCGGCGGTGCAATGGGCAGTTTGCCGGTTTCGGCGTCGTAGTCGGCCAACCGGCTGACTCAGGCGACAATGTTCGACGCCGCGGGGCGTGAACGGGTCAGTCGGCCATAAAAGGCAGGAGCCGTGATGACAACGACCACCAACGACAGCGAGCGAACGACCCGCCTCCTCAGTCTCATGAAGGACGGCGACGACGCCTTCAATGCTCGTGACGACGCGGCGATGAGGCGAATGCACCACCCCGACATGATCGCCCATCTCACCGGAAGCTCGGAGCCGACCTTTGGTGAACCGGCGCATGCCGCCGCGATGAACCAGATGCTCGGCACGTTTCCTGACACCCAGCTTCAAAATAGTCCCTATACCGTGAGCTTCGGAAGTGGTGACTGGACGGCCACAATCTGTAGCGTCAAAGGAACCTTTTCCGGCGAGCTGACCATGCCGGACGGCACCAAGGTCGCGCCGACAGGAAAGGAATATCACGTAAAATTCTGTACGATTGCACGGTGGGATGGCGACCGGCTTACCGAAGAGTTTGTCTTTTGGGACTCCGCTCTGCAGGCGCAGCAGATTGGGCTGTCCTGACACTTCGCTTTAGTACCGAAATGTCGGCATGGAGTACCTCCTGGCATACTAGAGGACGTTGGCCGGATCATGTTTCCCAGTAGGACCGAAGGTGGCCGAGAGGGCGACCGCGGCCAAGCCCGCCGCGAGTGCGAGCCACAACTACGCGATCAAAGGTGTGTAGGTGGGTTCTCCTCGCTCGGCGATTAGCGAGCGCGGCCATGCCTTCGATTCGTAAGGAGCAATTTTGGATCTGGTACTCGTCGTTCTGCTCGAGCAGCACGGCCCCGATCAGGCGAGTGATGCTTTCCTCAGTTGGAAAAATGCCGGTGCCATCGGCGCGGCGCTTCACCTCCTTGTTCAGACGAGCGGGTTGGTCGAGTGCATCTTGACCCGGTGCTGCTCGGGGAACGTCATGTACAGTCCGACGCTCGGCTAGTCAGGCCAGGCGTTTCAAACGCAGCCGCTGTTCAGCGTTGCCGCTTGCTATGGCTACGCGGGTCGCATCCGTGATATCCAGGGTCTCGAGCCAGCGCCGGGCACCAGTCATCGTGAGGTATGGATGGTCGATCGAGAACATAATGCGGTCGGCGCCGAGCACCTTCACGATAAACTCAAAGTGCGGGCGATAGAGAAGACCGCTGGGTGTGACCGACACATGCTCGCGGTAGGTCTGACTGATTGTGCGCGAGAGCTGCGTGAGTTCAATCGGCAAGGTGTCGTCCATGCGCTGGAGGAAGAAGGGCACCATCTCACCCCAGTGGCCACTGATCACCTGCAGCCCGCGATGCCGATCAAAGGCGCCCGCTAAAATCAGGCGCGCGACCTGAATGCCGGCCTCGTTGTGCCAACCCCAGGCAGCCAGCGAGAACCGGGACGTGACCTCCTGCTCAAATCCGGCATAGTAGAGGCGCTGTACGTCCGGGAACGGCGGGCCAGGGTGAATGTACAGCGGAACGTCACGTTCGGCGAGTCGCGCCAGCACCGGGTCGAAACGACGGTCATCAATCAATGCGTCATCGGCGGGATGACCCGACAGCATGGTGGCACCCAGTCCTAACTCCTCGACGGCGCGATCCAACTCGCGAACGGCTGCCTCGGGATCCTGCCACGGCAAGGTCGCGAAGCCAGCGAAGCGATCGGGATGCGCGGTTACCATCTCAGCAAGCCGGTCGTTCGCCTTTCGGCAGAGATCCGGTGCCTGCTCCTTGGGCGCGAACTGCGCGAAATTGGTGTATGACAGGACCTGCATATCGATCCCGTGCTTGTCCATCATCTCCAAGCGATCATTCAACGATGCTTTGAGCTCGGCCTGCGACAGCTTGCTGCCCTGGAGCCGCGGCCGATCCTGGCCCGACTTCGTCGGATCATCCTGGTAGCCGCCTTTTGACTGCCGAAGGAATGGAAAGCGCTCTGTCATCGGCTGCCCGGTGGCATCGGCCAGCCCAAGGTCGAGCGTGTGCTCCTCGAGACAGATGATACGCAGCCGCCCCGATTCGCCGCGAGTACCTGAATGTCCCGTTATCGGGTTAGCCTGTTCCATCTCAGCCTCCAGTGTTCGTGGTCAGTTCGGTCGTTGAGGGCAGCGGCCGGGAAGTCTGGCGACGCTCACAGCCGCAACGTATCGCGCCCGCAATTCAAGCTGCCTGCAGTCGCCCGGCTCCTTCGAGCAATCCATCGATGCGGAATGGCAAGGCAGTGAGCCGAACTCCCGTTGCATGGAAGATTGCGTTGCCGATCGCCGGCGCCGTGCCGACACCGCCGATCTCGCCCATGCCCTTGGCGCCGAGCGCCGAGCCGCGCGTGTCGTCTTCCTCGACGATGATCGCCTCGACATCTGCGATGTCGGCATTGGTCGGCACTAGCGCCTCGCCCAGGTTGCGATTCATCCAGATGCCGCTGCTCTCGTCGATGCGGCTTTCCTCCATTATCGCCTGCCCGATCCCCCAAACCATGCCGCCGATCAGCTGGCTGCGAACTAGGAGAGGATTGATCGCGCGTCCCCCTGCAAACGCGCCCACCAGTCGTTCGACCTGCAGGTGCATCGTATCGGGATCGACGCGGACCTTGACGAACTGCGCCCCGAACGCCTGCCGGCCGTACTTGCTGTGCCCGAAGGTGCGCCCGGTGATCGCCTCGGCTTCGATCGGCTTGTCGGGAAAGCGCGCCATGTGGTCGGCGACCGGTTCACGGCCGCCGCTGGACGAAACGATCCAACCCTCCAGCACGTCGAGGCTCTTGCGGTCAACGCCGTGGAACGAAGACGCCTCGTCGCGGACGACGCGCTTGAGCAGCGCCTCCTTCACCTTGGCAGCGGCTTCCGCGAGCGCGGTGCCATTAGTCAGCGTCGACATCGATCCGACCGTCATGCCGCCATAGGGAAGCGTGCTATCGCCGAACTCGAGCGTCATATCGCCGACTGGCAGGCCGAGTCGTTCCGCGGCGATCATCGTCATCGCGGTCGCGGCACCCTGGCCAATTTCGTGCGTCGCGGTTTGGGCGACGGCGTGCCCGTTGGGGTAGAGGATGACCTTTGCCACCGCCGGCATCTGTAGGGTTTTATAGACTGACGTGGCCATACCGTAGCCGATCAGGTCGCGGCCATCGCGCATCGATCCGACGGCCGGGTCCCGCTCGAACCAGCCGATCCGCTCGGCCGCGGCCTGGTAGCACTCCCTCAAGGATTTACTCGACCACTCGTTGCCGGTGTCAGGCTCGGTCTCGGCATAGTTCCGAAGCCTGATATCCAGCGGATCGACGCCGGTCTGGTGCGCGAGCGCGTCGATCGCGGTTTCAATGGCGAACTGGCCCAGGCATGCACCAGGCGCACGCATCCAGCCCGGCGCTCCGGTATCGAGCCGTGCGGATTGCGTGTGAACGAGGATATTGGGGCAGGCATAGGCCTTCGTGATCGTCTCGCCGATCGACTCGACATACGACCCGCCCGCGCCTTGCGCGATCACCGAGTCCTGAAGGATCGCCTCCAGCCTTCCGCTGGCGTCCGCGCCCAGCCGTAGTCGCTGGTGGCTTTCGGGCCTGAACGGCATCAGCGAGAACGTCTGCTCGCGCGTCAGCACCAACTTGACCGGTTGCCCCACGACCTTCGCCGCCATCGGCGCTAGCAGCAGGTGGACGTTGCCAGCCTTGCCGCCGAAGGCGCCGCCCGAGAGCGTCGAGATCACGCGCACCTTGTTGTCAAACTCAAAACCGCCCAGCACCTGCGCAATGACGCGCGGCAACCGCTCCTTGACCCCGAAGCCGAACGCCTGGCCTAAGATCATCGCGTCGCCATAGCTGAACTGGGTCGGCAACCGTACGGTCAGACCGCCATCTTCGTCCCATTGCGCGACGCACGCGCCAGGCTCCATCGCGTTATGGTGATGGGGGGAGGTTGTGAAGGTCATGTCAACCTGCTGAGGTGCCGCTCTATAGGCCTTCTCGGGGTCGCCAATCTCTTTCGTGCCCTTCTCGCCGGCGCCGACGGACTTGGCGTCAGCGACGCGAGCGGCACCCTGCTCGAGGGTGAAAGCTGCGGCCCCGTCGGCCGGATTATAGGCAATTCGCACCAGGGACGCCGCAGCCTCTGCGTGGGCGAGCGTATCGGCCACGGCTATCGCGACACATTGCCCGCCATAGTGGATGACGTCATCCTGTAGCGGCAGGAGATCGCCGATTTCCGTACCCGTCATCGAGAGCACCTTGTGAAGGCGTGGAGCATTCTCGTGCGTGACGACGCCTGAGACTCCGGGTGCCGCCAACGCATCGCAAGCATCAATCCAGGTGATCCGGCCCGAGGCGACAGTGCTGACCACCAAGACGGCGTTGTTCAACTGCCTATCAATCTCGGCCGATCCGAGGTCACCCGCGTAGCGAAGCGCACCGGTTACCTTGACCTGCGCCTCGACCCGGCGGGGCGCCTGACGGAGAGCCGGCGAGGACGCGTCGAGGATGGAAGGCATGATACGTTTCTCCTCAGGTAATCCGCTTATCGGCTTCGTTCTGGGGCGTACCCGCCGCTGCCTGCTCGCACGCGCGAACAATCGCGCGTTGGGCGAGGACCGGCTTGAAACCGTTGTCACCCTGGCCGACCGCGCCTGAAAGGATGGCATCCGCCACCGCAGTGAACGCGGCGCTGCCAGGCACTTGCCCTACCAGCTGGCGCTCGACGTCCGGCACTCGCCACGGCTTGTGCGCCACGCCGCCAAGCGCGATACGTCCCTCGGTGATGTATCCATGCTCGATCCGAAGGCCAACGGCAACGGAGACCAGCGCGAAGGCGTAAGACTGGCGGTCGCGCAGCTTGAGGTAGGCGGAATGTTCCGCGAAGCCGTCGGGTGGCAGGTCAACCGCCGTGACGATCTCGCCGGGCTCGAGCGTGGTGTCGCGCCATGGCTCGTCGCCGGGGAGGCGGTGATAGTCGGCAAAGGCGATCGCGCGCTCCCCGGCCGGACCGGTCACACGCACCGTCGCGTCCAACGCCGCCAGCGCGACGCACATGTCGGACGGGTGTGTGGCGATGCAATGCACGCTCGCGCCGAGGATCGCGTGAATGCGGCTTACCCCGCCAATCGCGCCGCAGCCCGAGCCGGGCTGTCGCTTGTTGCAGGGAGCACTCGCGTCATAGAAGTAGTAGCATCGCGTACGCTGGTTGAGGTTGCCGCCGTTAGAGGCGGCGTTCCTCAGCTGCGCACTTGCGCCGGCTAGGATAGCGCTCGCCAGTAGCGGATATCGCGAGGCAACCCGTTCGTCGTAGGCAGTGACGGCATTGGTCGCGAGTGCGCCTAACCGCAATCCATCGCCCTCGAGCTCCGTGATGTCGTGCAGCGGTAATGCGTTTAGGTCGATCAACCCGGTGGGGGTCGCGGCTCGCGCTCTCATCAGGTCCACCAGATTAGTGCCGCCAGCAACGAAGGCCGTTCCCGTTCGCTCGGTAGCGGTCCGGACCGCCGTGGCCACATCATTCGGCCGCACGTAGCTGAAGCCGCTCACGCCACCTGCTCCCGCCCGATCACGTCGACGATTGCGTCGACGATGTTAGGATAAGCGCCGCATCGGCATAGATTGCCGCTCATGAGCTCTCGTATTTCGGCACGTGTAGTTGCGCGACCCTCGGCGATCAGGCCCTTGGCCGAGCAGATCTGCCCGGGTGTGCAGAAGCCGCACTGGAAGGCATCGTGCTCGATGAAGGCGGCCTGTACTGGGTCGAGAACTTCGCCGACGGCAAGCCCTTCCACCGTCAGCACGTCGGCGTCTGGCCGGGTGATAGCGAGCGCGAGGCAGCTATTGATACGGACGCCATCGACCAACACGGTGCATGCGCCGCACTGGCCATGATTGCAGCCCTTCTTGGTGCCGGTCAGCCCAAGTCCCTCCCGCAGCAGATCGAGCAAGGAGGTCCGCGGGTCGACGTGCACCTCCCGACGGCTGCCGTTTACGGTCAGTACGAGGGCTAGGCCGCCATCGCAGTCGGGATCGTGTGTTTTTCCCGGCTCATACATGCCTGCTTCCTTATCCACGCCCGCGGTCCAAGGGCGTCGCGCTCCGCGATCATGACGGTGGTCAGGTTGGTCGGCGCGGCCATCAAACGCCAACCTTGTGTACACCGGTTCGCTGGTCGGTCCTTTCACCGTCACCGCTGCAGCCGCATCATCTGGTCCATCGGCAACATATTGTGGTTCAGGTTGCCCATGATAAACAGCGTTCCCGCCATCACGAGAAAGACGATCAGCAGGCCCAAGCCAAGTGCCATAATGTTGTTGGTGCTGTCCGGGCTGGAGTTGAGGTGGAGAAAGAACACCAGGTGAATGCCCATTTGCGCGATCGCGAGGACGATCAGCGCGACGGGGAGGCTGGGCAGCCAGAACATCTTGGTCCCGGTCAGCAGGAAAGAAACCACGGTCAGACCGATCGCCAGAGCATAGCCTAGCAAATAGCCGCGCACTTTTGCACCGACGCTTTCGCCTTCATCGCGACTGTCGCCGGGGGCCGTGTCGGCGCGGCCAGGGTCGCGGGAACGAGCGTCGCTCATAGCGTCACTCCCAAGAGATAGACGACGGTGAACACCCCGACCCAGATGATGTCGAGCGCATGCCAGAACAGCGTGAAGCAAAGCATTCGGCGCTGGATGTCGTCACGAAACCCCTTTGCCCAGACCAGCGCCACCATCACCACCAGCCACACCAGTCCCAACGTGACGTGCAGACCGTGACAGCCGACCAGCGCGAAGAAGTTGGACAGGAACGCGCTTCGTGATGGTCCGGCCCCGTCCGCGACCATGCCGCTCAGTTCGTGCAGCTCGAGCCCCAGGAATATGGCCCCGAGAACCAAGGTCGCCCCCATCGCGGCAAAGAACCACGGCTTGCTGCGGGCGTCGCTCGCGATCGTGGCGAGGCCGCAGGTCAGGCTCGATGTGAGCAGGCAGGCGGTCTCGATCGCAGTGTTGCCGAGCTTGAAAAGCTGATGCGGCGTCGGCCCACCGGCAGTCGCTCCCGAAAGCACGGCATAGCTCGCGAAAAACGCCGAAAACATGATGATGTCGGAAACGAGGAAAATCCAAAAGCCGAAGCCCACGACGATGCGCTTGGATGCCGGTCCTCCTTCACCGGTGCCGGTCGCGAGCGCGCCATGGCCGAGCCGGTTGGGATCGCCGGAAGCGGCGGGCAACGGGATGGCCGCGGCGCTCATGCCGGAACCCCGGCACGCGCGCGCGCTTCCTGTCGTTCGGCTCGCGCCGCCCGGTCGATTTCGGCGACATCGGTTGCCGGGATCAGGTCGTCCGTTCGGTCA
>CAXSEO010000078.1:0-8132 GCA_964235525.1 uncultured Sphingomonas sp.
AATTCCAGCACCCAGCCCGCGATGCCCTGGCCTGGGCGGGGGCGCATCGCCCGCGCAGGCGCTGGCGCGAATGGACGCGATGCTCGAACGGCTGCCGAGCGCAATCAACGTGTTTCGCATGCTCGAAGCACGGCCACCGCTCGCGCGGCTGCTCGCGGAGGTACTGAGCCACGCCGGCCCGCTCGCGGACGATCTCGCGCGCCGCCCCGCCCTGCTCGACGGGCTGATCGACGCCAGCGCGCTCGCGCCGGTCGGCGAGGTCGCGACGCTCGCGCGCGAGATGGCGGCGGGCGAAGCGGACGACGATTACGGCGCGCGGCTCGACCGGGTGCGCCGGGTTGTCGGCGAGAAACGGTTCGCGCTCGGCGTACAGATCGTCGCGGGCACGGCCGACCCACTCGACGTCGCGGGGGGCTATGCGCGGGTGGCGGAGGCGGCGATCGAGACGCTGGCGACGGCGGCGGTCGCCGGGTTCGCCCGCGCGCATGGGCGGGTGCCGGGGAGCGAGCTGGTGATCGTCGCGTTCGGGCGGCTGGGCGGCGCGGCGATGACGAACGCGTCCGATCTGGACCTCGTGTACCTCTTCACCGGCGAGTTCACCGCGCAGTCGGACGGCGCCCGCCCGCTCGGGGCGACGCTATATTACAATCGGCTGGCAAGCTGGGTGACGGCCGCGCTGTCGGTTGCGACGGCGGCGGGGCCACTCTACCCGGTCGACACGCGGCTCAGGCCTTCGGGCGCGGAGGGGCCGATCGCGGTGTCGGTCGCTTCCTGGGCGCGATACCTGTCGACCGAGGCGTGGACTTGGGAGCATATGGCGCTGTGCCGCGCGCGCGCGGTGTTCGGCTCGGACGCGGCACGCGTGGAGGTGGAGCGGGTGCGCGTGGCGGTGCTGGGTGGCGACCGACCGCGCCGCGACATCCTCGCCGAGGCGCGCGCGATGCGGGCGGAAATGGCGCGGCACAAGCCGCCGCGCGGCCCGCTCGATGCCAAGCTCCTCCCCGGCGGGCTCGTCGACCTCGAGTTCGCCGTGCATCTCGTGCAGCTGGTTCACCGGACCGCGTTCGACGCGAATCTGGCGCGCGCGATCGAGCAGCTTGGCGCGCTGCTCCCGCCGGACGCGCTCGCGGCGCACGACCTGCTGACGCGGTTGTTGGTTACACTGCGACTCGTTGCGCCCGACGCGGAAGCACCGCCGCCCGCCACGCGCGCGGTGATCGCGCGCGCGCTTGGCCTCGCCGATTGGGAAGCGGTGGTTGCCCGGTTCGCGGCGACGCGGCAGGAGGTGGGGCGAATCTGGACCACGGAGTCGCGCGATGAACCTGCCTGATCTCATGCTGACCGGCCCCAACGGCGCGCCGCTACCGCTCGCCTCGTTCAAGGGCCAGCCGCTCGTGCTTTACTTCTACCCCAAGGACGACACGTCAGGCTGCACGCGCGAGGCGCAAGACTTTTCCGCGCTCGCGCCCGACTTCGTCGCCGCGAACGTGCGCGTGCTGGGCGTCAGCAAGGATACGCCAGCGAGCCACGCTAAGTTCACGACCAAGTACGACCTCGCCGTCCCACTCGCGACCGACGCGGACGGCGAGGTGCTGGAGGCGTTCGGAGCGTGGGTCGAGAAGAGCATGTACGGGAAGAAGTATATGGGCGTCGACCGCTCGACCTTCCTGTTCGACGCGAGCGGGGCGCTAGCGCGCGAGTGGCGCAAGGTGAAAGTGCCGGGGCATGCGGCAGAGGTGCTTGCGGCGGCCAGGGCGCTGGGCTGATCCAAGCAAAAACAACAACTCGCCGCGCCTACCTCCCAGCTCGACGCTGCAACGACCGGCAGGTCTTGCCGCGTTAACGCTTCCCGGTTCAGGTAAAGGCGTCCGAAGCGCGAGGCGCGGTTCGGGCGGCTGAACGGGTTGCGGCGCGGTTGGTTCCGCGCCGGCGAGGGTGGGGATTTCGATGGCGATTTCGATGAGCGCACGGTGCGCGGTTCGGTGCGCGCTGGCAATGGCCGCGGTTTCGGTCGCAGGCGCGGCGGTGGCGGCCCCGGGCGAGGGCGGCTCCGCCCCGATGATCGCCGCCTCGGCCGCCAGTGCGAGCCAAGTGATCGTCGCGAGCGGCACGGCGGCTACCGCCGAGCTCGCTGCCGAGATGCAGATGCGCTCCGCCTTTAACAGCTGGAAGCAGGCGGACGGCGGCCAGTCGTTCGGCCACACGATCGCCATTCCCTCGGTCCGCCCGGTCGACACGCTCCGCTTTACCAGCAATTTCGGCATCCGCTCCGACCCGTTCAACGGTTCCGCGCGGATGCACGCCGGGGTCGACATCCCCGGCCCGGTCGGCACGCCGGTCTATGCGACCGCCGACGGCACCGTCGACCGCGCCGAGCGCGCGGGCGGTTACGGTAACCTCGTCGAGCTCGACCATGGCAAGGGTATCCAGACCCGTTACGGTCACCTGTCGCGCATCCTGGTCGCGCCGGGCGCGCATGTGACTCGCGGCCAGCTGATCGCGCTGATGGGCTCGACCGGGCGCTCGACTGGCCCGCATCTGCACTATGAGGTGCGGATGGACGGCCATGCGGTGAACCCCGCGCCGTTCCTGACCACCGGCGATTACCTGCTCGCGGCGCACTCTGCGGCGGCGTCGCAGGTGCCGACCGTGCTGAACGGCCCCGCGCCGCAGGATTGAGCGCTCCCGCGTTTTAGCGGTGGAGCGCGCGCGGTTGCCCTTCGTCCCGCGTGAGCCTATCTCGTCTGCATGGCGACCTTGGTTCTCGATATCTCGCTGACCGCCTCCGCTGCGAAGAGGGTCGCGACGATCGCGGCGCGGCAGGGCAAGCCCGCGATCCTGCGGTTGGCGGTCGAGGGTGGCGGCTGTTCGGGCTTCCAGTATCGCTTCGCGCTCGCCGACGCGCCCGATATTGACGACCTCCTCGCCGAGACCGACGGCGTGCGGCTGGTGGTCGACCCGGTCAGCCTCGATCTCGTCCGCGGCTGCGCGGTCGACTATGTCGAATCGCTCGGCGGCGCCGCGTTCCGGGTCGAGAACCCGCAGGCGGCGAGCGGCTGCGGCTGCGGCTCGAGCTTCGCGATCTGAGTTGAAGCTCGTCACCTACAACGTCAACGGGATCAAGGCGCGGCTGCCGCGCCTCCTCGAATATCTGAGCGAGGCGCAGCCCGACATCGTCTGCCTGCAGGAGCTCAAGGCGACCGACGAGACCTTCCCCGAAGCGGAGATCCGCGACGCAGGCTATGGCGCGGTGTGGCATGGGCAAAAAGGGTTCAACGGCGTCGCGGTGCTCGCGCGCGGGGCTGATCTTGTCGAGCGCCACCGCGGGCTCGGCGGCGAGCCGGAAGACGATCATAGCCGCTATCTGGAATGCGAGGTCGCCAACCCCGACGGGCAGAATCTGGTTGTCGCCTCGATCTATCTCCCCAACGGCAACCCGCGTCCCGGCCCCAAGTTCGACTACAAGCTGCGCTGGATCGACCGGCTGCGCGCGCGGGCGCGGGCGCTGCTCGACGAGGAGGTGCCCGCGATACTGGCGGGCGATTACAACGTCATCCCCAACGAGGACGATAGTTACTCGGTCCGCGCGATGGCCGACGACGCGCTGACCCAGCCGGAGACGCGCAGCGGCTGGCGCGCGCTGCTCGCGCAGGGGTGGACCGACGCGCTCAGGACGCGGCGGCCGGGCGGGGGCGTGTGGACCTTCTGGGACTATCAGGCCGGCGCGTGGCAGCGCGACGCGGGGTTCCGCATCGACCATCTGCTGCTCAGCCCCGCGGTCGCCGACCGATTGCAGGAGGCGGGCGTCGACAAGGAATATCGCGGGCGTGAGAAAGCGAGCGATCACGCGCCGACCTGGGTGAGGCTGCGATAACAGGCGTTGACGGCGGCGCTAGGGTAATGCCTACTCGCACCCATGCCGATGCTGGCGTTTATCCTTCAAGCCACTCCGCCGCCGGACGGCGCGGAGCGACTGTCGGTGGTGCGCCCCGCGTGCCCCTCCGGCCCGAGCACCGACGGCGACGTCGTGGTGTGCGCGCACCCGACCGACCAGCGCCTCCGCCCATTGCCCGCGCTTCCCGTCAAGCCGCCGGTCGACCCGTCGACCTTTCGCCTGTCCGGCGGCAAGACCGTGCATCTGCAGGCGATCCGCACCGAGCTGCCCGGCGCGATCGGACAGGGCGCGGCGGTGACGTTCACCGTGCCGTTCGGGCGGGGAAAGAAGGGGTCGGGCGAATAGCTACAGCCGCTTCCCGTACACCTGATAGACCTTGTTCACCCGGCTCTTGATCGTCTCCGCGATCGACCGCATCCCCTGGTTGTCCTCGAGGATCCAGCCGATCTCCCCACGGCTCGCGCCGTAGCGCTCAACCGACGCGCGGCGGATATACTCGATCATCATGAAGGCGAGCTGCGACGCCATCCGCGATGCCTGCAGTTCCTTGACGACGCCCATCAGCGGCACGCGCATCGTCCGCACCTTGGGCGCGCGCAGCCACAGCAGCAGCTTGGCCCAGCCGAACGGGAGCAGCTCGCCGCCCAGCGGCTTGATCGCCTCGTTGAGGTCGGGAAGCGTGATCATGAATGCGACCGGCTTGCCGTCGAGCTCGGCAACGCGGATCAGGTCGTTGAACACGATCGGCTTCAGCTTCACCCCGACATCGTCGATCTCGGGCGGGGTCAGCGGCACGAACCCCCAATTGTCGCTCCACGCGTCGTTGAGGATGCCGAGGATGATCGCCGCTTCTTCCTTAAATCGGCGCTTGTCGACCTCGCGGATGCGGATGCGCGGGTTCTTCTCGCCCGAGGCGATGATCCGCTGGACGATCGGCGGGAACTCCTGGCTGATGTCGAGATCATAGGTGAGCAGCCGCTTCTCGGGTTTGTACCCCGCGCGCTCGACCCAGCCCTGATATACGGGCTTGCCGTGCCCCATCATGATCGTCGGTGAATGGTCATGCCCCTCGATCAGCAGTCCCGGCTCCTCCCATATTGACTGCGACACCGGCCCCAGCGCGCGGCTCATCCCCTCCTTGCGGAGCCATCCTTCCGTCCGCGCGAGCAGGGCGGTGAACACGCCCTCGTCTTCTGCGTCCATCAGCCCCCAAAAGCCGACGCCGGGACCGAAGCCCTGCGCCGCATCCATCGTCAGCGCCAGCGTGTCGATATGCGCGGAAATGCGCCCGACCACCGTGCCGCCGCGCTCCGCCAGGTACAGCTGTGCCCTCGCGTGCGAGTACCAGCCGTTCTTCTCCGGGGTGATGAGGCCGAGCGCCTCGCCTTTCAGCGGCGGCACCCAGGCGGGATCGTCTTTGTAGAGGCGGAACGGCAGGTCGACGAACGCCTTGCGATCGCGCTTGGTCGTCACCTCGCGAATGGTGAGATTGGTCATGCTGGTCCCCCTTCGCCGCCGACTGTACCGACACGACCCGATGCGGGGAAGCTGGCCTGTTGCCGCCGCGATACTGCCACTATGTTGGGCGAATGGATCAGGCCATGACGACGCTCGCCTTCTCGCCCCGCGCCGCTGCCCCCGCCGCGCGGGGGCGGATCGCCGATGACAAGGCGATGCTGCGCGCCGCCGCGGAGCTGACCCGCGACCTCAGCACGCCGCGTCCGGCGGTGTATTGGACCGACATGCTCGCGTCGGCGGCGCTCGGCTATGGCGCTCTTGTCGCGACCGGGCTGCTGCCCGGCGCGTGGGCGGTGTTGGCGGGCGTGGTGGCGGTGCTGGCGCTGTATCGCGCGAGCCTGTTCATCCACGAGATCAGCCACATGAAGCATTCGGCGGTTCCCGGCTTCAAGGCGGGGTGGAATGCGGTGATCGGCGTGCCGCTGTTCGCGCCGAGCTTCATGTACGAAGGCGTCCACAACCTCCATCATGCGCGGACGCGGTACGGGACGGTGGATGACCCCGAATATCTCCCGCTCGCGTTGATGAAGCCGTGGACGGTGCCGCTGTTCGTCGCGCTGGCCGCGCTCGCGCCGGTCGGGTTCCTGCTTCGGTATGCGGTGTTGACGCCGCTGTCCTTCGTCGTGCCGGGGCTGCGGCGGGTGGTGGTGGAGCGCTTCTCCTCGCTGGCGATCAACCCGCAATTCCGCCGCCGCCCGCCGGAGGGCGACGCCGCGCGCGAGATGCTGCGCCTGGAGCTCGCCAGCAGCTCGTGGGCGGTCATGCTTGTCGCAATGGTCGCGACCGGGGTCGTACCGCTGCGCGCGTTCGGCATCCTCTTGGCAGTGCTGTCGGTGGTGATGGTGCTGAACCAGGTCCGCACGCTGGTCGCGCATTTGTGGGAGAATGACGGCGAGGCGATGAGCGTCACCGCGCAATATCTCGACTCGGTCAACGTGCCTCCGCCTGCGCTGCTGCCCGCGCTCTGGGCGCCGGTCGGGCTGCGCTATCATGCGCTCCACCATCTGCTGCCGGGGCTGCCGTACCACTCGCTCGGGGAAGCGCACCGGCGGCTGTCGCGGGCGGTGGAGGGCGAGTCGCCCTACCACCACGCCAGCTATGCCGGCTTGCCCGGGCTGCTCGGGCGGCTGGTGCGGAGCACGCTGGGGCGCTGACTATTCTTCGGTGCGGACCAGCACGCTCTCGCCGATCAGCAGAAACATCAGAAACGGCGCCCACGCCGCGAGGAAAGGCGGGTAGGCGCCCAGGTTACCCATCGCCAGCGCGAAATTGTCGGCGACGAAATACGCAAAGCCCAGTGACATGCCAATCACCGCGCGCACGAACAGCTGCCCGGAGCGCGCCAGCCCGAACGCCGCCACCGCGCCGAGCAGCGGCATCAGCACCGCCGACAGCGGCCCCGACAGCTTGTGCCACTCCGACCCCTCAAGCGCCTTGGTCGGTCGCCCCGCGTCGGCGAGGTCGCCGATCGCGGAATGCAGCGCGCCGAACGACAGCGAGTCCGGATCGACCGTTGCCAGCGTGAACTGGTCGGGGCGCACGCCGTCGGCGACGTGGAGCGCGGGGCTGATCACCTGACGCCCGCTCGCAACCTCGAAGTGGCGCGCGGGACTGATCCGCCAGCCGTCGCCGTCGCGCACCCCGCGCGGGGCGGTGATGATCGACACCAGTCGGCCGCCCGCCCGGTCATAGATGGTCACCCCGCCCAGCGTCGCTCCGTCGCCGCGTCCCTTGACCTGATCGACCTGGATCAGGTCGTCGCCGTCGCGCACCCACACATTCGCGCGGACACCGCGGTCGATCGGCAACGCGCCGTAATCGACCAGCTGCCACTGGGTCAGCACCGCCGTCGCGCGGCTGACCACGCGGTCGTTGAACGCGAACGACAGCGCCGCGACGCCGAAACTCGCCACCAGCAGCGGCGCGAGCACCTGATGCGCAGACATGCCAGCGCCCTTGAGCGCGATCACCTCGCCGTTCTGGTTCAGCTGCCACGACGTGACGATGGTGCCGAGCAACACCGCATAGGGCGTCGCAAAGCCGATGATCTGCGGCACGCGAAGCGAGATGTAGCGCCACACTTGCGCCTCGCCGTTGCCGGCGTGGCCGAGGATCTTGCCAGACTCGCTCAGCACCGCGAGCATGGTCAGCACCAGCGTCATCCCCACCAGGATCGCGAACACACGCACCAGGAACAGCCGCGCGATATAGATGGCGACGGTGCGGGACGGGAACCATCCACTCATGCGGCGACCTCGCGGCGCGGCAAGTGACGCGCGATCGCGCGCCCAAGCTTGACGAAGCCGCGTTCCAGCCCCCCGATCGGTTGCCCGCCCGGAACATAGGCAGTAGTGTAATACATCCAGATCACCAGCGCGGCAAACAACGTGAACGGCCCCCACAGCGCGATCGCGGGATCGACCTTGCCCAGCCCGCCGAGCGAGTCGCCATATTGGTTGATCTTGTGGTAGGTCACCACCATCACGATCGCGAGGAACACGCCGAGCGCCGAGGACGACCGCTTGGGCGGTACCCCGAGCGCGATGCCGAGCAGCGGCATCAGGAACATCGACGCGACCTCCGCCAGGCGGAAGTCGAACTCCGCGCGGCTCGTATCGCGTTGCTCCAGCGTGGCGCTCTTGTCACGCCCGAGCCGCGCGAGCTCGGGCAAGGTGAGTTCCAGATTCTGTTCGCCCCGGTGACGGAACGTCTCGAACTT
>CAXSEO010000079.1:0-8119 GCA_964235525.1 uncultured Sphingomonas sp.
TTGGCGGGTCGAGCTCGGCGGCGTCGAAGATGAGCGCAAGCTACTCAACGCCGCGGTCGAGCTGCTTCAGCGCGAGCATCTATAGGTCAGCTGCGGGAACCCCGGCGGCTGACCGCCGGGGCTGCAGAGCCTACCATTCGTCGGCGCGCATGACCGTCAGCACACGCACGGTCTGGAACGGGTCGCCGGGATCCTCGGAGCCGGCCGAGAGGTCGAGATTGTAATAATCGATCTTCCACATGCAAGGTGTCCCCTCGAACTCGAACGAGCCCAGGTCGTGCTCGCCATGGGGATCGTTGTTCCGATCGAAGGTGTCGAAGTCGCGGACGGTCCGCAGCAGCTCGGCGCGCTTGCGGAAATTTCGGAACTCGGCGACATCGCCGATCAGGGCGGCGATGCCGATGGTCATCGTCACGCGGTTGTTGCCCGGGCTGGTGATGTTCTCGCGCAGCCAATCGTTGAGGCGGGCGATCTCGCGCGGGCCGCCCTTGGGGCGTCCGGGCTGGGGCGTCTGCTCGGCCATGATGGTCTCCTTGCCACTGACCCCGCCGATCGGGGCCTTTCGACAGGCGACAGGACCGCCGGGGCATAGCGCGCCCGCGCACCCGTAGGGTCGCAACAAAGTGGAGAAGCCCGCTCGCGGGCTTGCGTGGGGAAGCGTCCCGGCGAGGACATAGGAGCCCGAAAGTGCCCCTCGGATCGGCGACAGGAGAAGGCCTGGCCGTCGCCCATGCCGCTGGACGGACGCGGAGGGCGGGAGCTATCGTCCGCCAATGGAGACCGAAGCCGATATCATCGCCCTGTGGCCCCGCTGGTTGGACAGCGCCGGCACCATGCTTCGGATGAACGCACTGGTCCGTTGCCGCTGCTCGAAATGCGGCACGCTGCTCCGCGTCGACCTCAGCGACGTCGTGGCCAGGCACGGGCCGGGCTGTTCGCTGGTCGACAAGCTGGACCGCTGCCGGATGGTGGGCTGCGACGGGTCGGCCTTCCATCTCGCGTCCCGGACCTACGGCCGGGAGTGGACGACGCTGCTCCGTGACCCGGTGCTGGTGGCGAGCTTCGAGACGCTGCCGCCCGCGCGCACGGCGCTCGGGTGAGCAGCCCACTCACCCCCCGTGCCGCAGCGCGGGGCCGGGGCGGGTCCGATGCCCGCCCCGGCCCCTACAGCAGTGATGAAAGGGAAGGGGGCCTTGCGGCCCCCTGGGCCGTCCCGCGCAGGGATCGTATAGGTTCACGATCGTGAGCGAGCTGTCGTGGTCTTCGGCGGTGATGACGGCGTATTGGGTGCCGACGCGATCACCATGGTGGCGACCATCAGGTTCCGGGCGAGGCTGAGAGCGGATTTGCGGGCGATCCAGATGTCGTTGAACATGTCCGAGGCTTCTGTGAAGCCGGCGGGGTTCATCCCCGCTCGACAGGCGCCCGACAGGCCGGGGAGGGGCCGCGATCACTTTTTCCGGCACGGACAAAAGCCGTAGCGAAGCGCCCGGACCCCTCGCGGGTTGATCGCACTAGGCCCTGAGCCGGACCAAGGATTGCGCCTCCAAGAGCGGGGTGAACTCCGTCGGCCGGAGCATCGTGGGCAACGCCGGACCGCCGGTGACGCCCGCCTGGACTTGGGAACTGGCCACCAGCCTCGATCCCGACCCGCTCCGCGCTCGCTGCCAACGGAAGAGCGCGCCGGCCGGCAGGGCGGGCCCAGAGTGGTGCTGGGCGGAAAGAAGTTGCCTGTTTTCGGAAACAAGTTTCCGGCGCGCCCGTCAGTCGATCGTCACCCGAATGGGCCGAGACCCGCATCGCGGGGCTTGGTGGAGCGCAAGCGGAATAGAGCGCGGTCCCGGCCTCGGCCGGGAGGCAGCAGTCACAACGCCATCAGTTCCTTGCAGATCTCGTCACGACGAGCAGCGGGAACATACCAGCCCTTCGATTTGGGATGCCATCTGGCCTTTCCCTCGAGCACACCGACAGCCAGCTCGCCGACCCGCGATCCGTAGGGCCAGCCGATCCGTGTCTCTCCCGACGAAAGGTCCTCGACCCAGAACGCGCCGAGAGAGGTCGTGATGGTCTCTTTAGCCATGTCCGCAGAATGCCGCCCCAGGAATCGCTACCGCGTCAGGATAGAACGAAAACCGGACAGCGGGCCAGCAGGCCGTCATCGGTCATTTCGCGATGATCGATCCACCATTTCGCCTCGGCGATGCCGGCGAGGGGGGCGCCCCCTCCGCAGCCGGTGCGATGAAGGGCAGCGATGCGCTTCACCCGGATGGTTTCTGCCCATGCGACCTGCTTGGGGCTTCCCTGAAGCTCGACCAGCCCGATCTCTCCGACGATGGCCGTGTCCAGGTTCGCCGCCGCCTGCTCGGTCGCCCTCTTGGCCCCAATATAGCACGGCTTGCACTTCTGGCGGGCGAGACGCGCCGCCTGTCGATCATGGTCGACCGCGAATATCCCGACGATGTCATGGGCTTGCTCGTGTCCGCAGCTATGCTTGATCTGGCGTTCCATGCCCCGGGTCTGGCTTCGTCCCGAAGCTCCGGCCAGCCTGTTGAGTCGAGTAGAATCGCAGGCGCGGCGAGTTGTGCCGCTGGACCGCCGGACGACGCGATGCCGGCCTGACCATCGCGGATACAGCGCTGCCGCTCACAAGCGGGGGCGAGACTTGATAGGGCAGGGGAGCAGGTTGGCAGGCCACGGGCAGGCCCCAGTGATGATGATCTTGACGGACCTGACGAGCTGGCCCACATTGACGACATGAGAGGAGCCGTCATCACCAGGAGCCGCGGGGCCGAGGGTCGCCGGGCGAAGCAGTTCACGATGCGTGATGCGCGCACCGGCGAGTTCCTGACCGTCAAGGAACGCGCGCACGAGCCTGTGCCGAAGGAGATCGGCCGCGCGCTGGCGATGCCGACCAACTCGGTGGCGGTGGTGCTGGACGCCTTGCGCGCGGCAGCATCGAGAAGCCGCAGTGCCGGGACCGCGCTGCAATTTCTGGTCGAGGTCGAGCCGAGCGGCAGGCCGCGGATCGTCGAGTCCTTCGGCGACCCGGCGCAGCCCGCCCCGGTGGGACGAAGCGACCTCGAGATGGACGCGGAAGAGGCGGCCGAGCTCGAGGCGGCGCTCGGCGAGGCGCGCGAGCGCGGTCGCCATGCCGTTGCCGAGATCCTGGCCGGCGAGGACATGCTCAGCGCCGACGCGTTCGCGGCGCATCTCCAGACGACCCGCGAGACGGTGAACAGCTGGCGCAAGGCGCATCTGGTGCTCGCGCTTCAGGGCGCGACGCGTGGTTATCGATATCCGATCTGGCAAGTCGGCGCGGACGGGCGGCCGTTCAGGGTCTTGCCCGAATTGTTCGACGTCCTCGCCGGTGACGCTTGGGAAGTCTACCGGGTGCTGGCCCAGCAGCATGCCGAGCTGGACGGCCTTACCGGCTGGGAGACGCTGCGCCGCAAGCAGGACGAAGCGGTGGTCGAGACCGCGCGCGGCATCGCGGAGGGGACGTTCGCCTGAATGACGCGCGCGCCGACGGACGCCTTCGCGCGCGTTGATCTCGACATCGCGACTATCGCGGCGGGTGCGCTCTACCGGCGCATCTGGCTGTCGAGCTATCCCGACCCTCTCGGCTACGGCAAGAACAGGAGCCGGTTCAGCGATCCACGGCGGCGCGTCGAGGCCAACCGCTTCGGCGTCCTCTACCTCGGTTCGTCGCTCAAGGTATGTTTCCTCGAAGCGATCCTCCGCGACCAGCGCGACGGCGTCGCCGGCACGTTCCCGCTGGCGAGAACCGTGTTGGCGGACCGGGAGGTGGCCGAGATCGCGCTGACCCGCGACCTGCGGCTCATCAACCTGCGCGGGGACGGACCGGTCAGGATGGGAATCCCCAGCGACGTAGCGGGCGGCGCGAAGCAGACGCTCGCCCGCGCCTGGTCGGTAGCGTTCCACGAACACCCGGCGGCGATCGACGGGATCATCTATCCGTCACGCCTCAATGGCGAGCACAATCTTGCCATCTACGACCGTGCCGTCACAGCGCTTGGCTGCACCGGTGCGGTACCGCTGCTGCGGGCCAAGGGTCTGGTCGGCGTACTGCGCGATTTCAAAGTGGCAACCGTTTGAGCAAGGTGGAGCAAAGTCTCTCGCTGACTAAGCCCGTGTTCCGCGTATGGCCGCTTGTGCCGGCGCTGGTTGACGGTGCGTGCCAAGGACCCCGACCGGTGTTACCGATCGGGGCCGGGTGTGTCGCGCGGCCGGCTTGGCGTCGCCGGTTCGTGCCGCCCGGCGGGGTGCCGGGTCTTCAAGCCCGATGCCGGGGCAGAGCGGGGACGGGGGAGACGAGGGTAGACCGGCGGTGTTGGCCGCCGGGCCTGGCGGGCTTAGAACGGGATGTCGTCCTCCTCATTGTCCTGCGCCGGACCCTGCTGCTGCTGGCGGGACTTGCCGTAGGAGAGGAACGTCACCTCGTCGGCGATGATCTCGACGCCGTAGCGCTCGATGTTCTCCTTGTCGGTGTAGCGGGTGTAGTGGATGCGACCGCGGACCATCACCTTCTGGCCCTTTTCGACATACTCCGCGACCGTGGTGGCGACACCGTTGAAGCAGGTGATCCGGTGCCACTCGGTATCCTCGACCCGGCGGCCTTCGCGGTCCTTCTGGACCTTGCCCTCGCTGTCGCGCTTCGGGCGCGAGGTCGCGAGGCTGAAGCTGGTGATCTTGGTGCCGCCCTGGGTGGTGCGGGTCTCGGGAGTGGCGCCGACGTTGCCGGCGAGGATGACGAGGTTCTGCATTTCGAGGTTCCTTTTCTGTCCGCCGGGGGGTCCGTCCCCTCGACTGAACACCGTCAAAGACGGCCAGGACGGCGGCTCCACCGGAGCGCAAAGCAGCGGAGGGGAACCTGCGATCGGAGGAGTGGTGCGGGCAGCCGCGCAGCGGCAACTCGGTCCGAACGATCGCGGGTTGGAGGCGATGGACGGCCGGCTTAGGTCGTTCAGGAAAGAGAGGGGATGGGCCCCCACGCGCGGGCAGAGACAGGGGAACCGGGAAGTGGAACCTCCCCGTCCGGCTGGCCTGACGTCGTTCAACCGACCCGCCTACACCGCCCGGGCTCCCAGCCAGCTCTCGCGCGATCGGTGATTGATGCCCGGCGAGGGCCTTCCCGAGGACGCGGCCGGGGGCGTGGACCTGGCGCTGGTGTTGCCCGCCAAGGTGGCGCGAGGTCGCGCGTGTCGATCGGGAGAAGGGGTCCGCATCCTCGCTGTATCCTCGCCCGCCTGGCGACGGGATCGAGAGCCTGGCGCCGATCCGCCGCCGGTGCTTCCGCCCCGGCGAACCGCTGCACGCGCGCGCTCGGGAAGGATGATAGGCAGGAGCTCACGCCTCCGACTGGAATGGACCTACCAGAGCCGGGGCCGGGCCTCGCCCCGGCGCTCCTCCGCGCCACCCCAGCATCGGGCGCGGCAGCGTCCAAGGGCAGTCAATCGTCCAGATGGGCCGAGGACCGGCGGGGCTTGGTGGCGCGAAGCGGAATAGAGCGGCGGTCCCGCTGCTACCGGGAGACGCTATCTCGCTCCTCGAGAATGGGCAGCCAGGTTCGGACGACTTCGCGCATCTCGCCGTCAAAGCTGAAGGCGTTGGCATAGACGGCACAGGGCTGCTCGGCGAGGTAGGCCAGGATCGTCACCATGTCGGCCGAGATCGCCGCCATTCCACCACGCCAGGAGGAAGTCGGCGATCCTTTCGGGTGGGGGTCAGACGGCGAGGCGCAGCGCGCCGACGGCGCCGATCGTCGCGGTGAGGCGGCGCGAGAACGCGGGCGCGTCTAGCAGCTCGGCGATGGGCGCGAGGTGGACTCTGCCGGCGGGCTCGCCGCCCACGCAGCGATTGAAGCTGATCTCGCTGTCGGGGAGGAAGCTGCGGGGCACGACGCGGATACCGATGTCGACGTGTCGGAGCTCGCTGGTCCTGTCGTCCCGGTCGGTGCCGAGCGCGCTGTTTATATGGGCAGCGTCGGGGTCGAGGCCGGTAGCCTCCGCAAGGCGTGTGAGGGCGCGGCGGGCTTGGTAGTGGAAGGTGCGCTTGGCGGCGTGGTCGCCGGCGACGCTGTTGCCCGCGATTTCGAGGAGGGCGGGGGCGGCGATGACTGCGGCGCGATCGGCGACGCAGCGGAGGCGCAGCGCAGTCGCGCTGGGTGCGGACCGCTCGGTGACGTCGGCCAGCTTGCGGATCAGGAGCATGATCGCCGCGTCGCGGGCGATCGGCTTGCCAGCGCGCCGGCAATCGTCGACCGCGGCGTTGAGCGCGTGGAGCGCGGCCGGGAGCGTTTCCAGACCGTCGGGGGACAGCGCCTGGTTGTGCCGATAGAGCGTGTCATAGAACATGGGACCAACCTCCTTGACGAGCGCCGCTCGCGCTCAGGAGGCCGATGGCTCCCTCTCCTCTAGGCCGTGGTTGGAATGATGGATCTGCCTCACCTGGAAAGTACCTTGGGCGCACCATAACACCTGCGGGCCGGGCTTTCCTCGGCGCGCTCTTCGGTAACGACGAGCGTCCGACCGTCGAGGAAGCGCGCCTGGTTGTGGAGGTCCGGGGTGGCGCGCACGATCACGCCGCTTCACGGACCGGCTCTTCTGACGCATCGTCCCCGGCTAGGCCGGTGGCGCGGAGCAGGAAGCCGGCGGCGGCCTCGGCCTTCGCGGCGGCGGTCATCACGGCCCGGTTGTCGCGTTTCAGGACGCGCAACCAGGAGCCGATATAGTTGGCATGATCGTCCAGGTGCGCGGTGGGCAGCGCCAAGTCGGCACCTAGCAGCGCGGCCGTCATCTCGGCGCAGAGTTCCTCGAACGCGTAAGCCTCATCGCCGAACTTCTTGCCGAACTCGCGATCGAGCCGGTCGGGGTGCCCGCTCCAATGCCCAGCTTCATGCGCGAGCGTCGACGCCCAGAAGGCTCGGGTGGCGAACTGCTCGATCGCCGGCATGGTTATGCTGTCGGCAGTGCGATCGTAGAAGGCGCGGTCGCCGCGGGTGTGGACAGTGGCGGGGAGGGCGTCCACGAAACGCTGTGCCCGGTCGGGCAGCGTATCGGTGGTCGGCACGATGCTCAGCGGGGAGGGGCGAAACTGCGCGGGCAAGCCGTCGATCTGGTCGGCGTTGAACACGGCGTAGCTGCGCAGCACGCGCCGCATCTCGTCCGTGGCGTCGCCGGTCAGGGGCGATTCGACGGTCTTGCTGTAGGATTTATAGAAGATGGCGATCTGCGAGCGCTCGCCTTCGCGGACCTGGGCACCGAGGGCCTGCGCCTGCCTGTAGGTCATCCACGTCCGGGAGTGGAAGCCGGCGCTCTCGGCGACCAACCACAGCCAGAAGCAGTTGATGCCGCGATAGGGCTCGCCCGTCGCGCGCAGCGGGCGGCCGCCCAACTCAGGCCGCCACGGCTTGATCCAGGGGCGCACGCCGGCTTCGAGCCTGTCGATGATGGCGTTGGTGATGATGTCCGCGGGCGAGGGCTTGTCGGTGGTCTTGGCCACGATCATTCTCCTGTGCTGGTTGAGGCGGACCCGCGTCGCGCTGGCGTGTCGCCGTGCAGGGCGTCGGGTCACAGAAAGAGGGGCGGCACTCCGAAAAGTACCGCCCCCAGTCGCCTCGAACTGCGCGTCAGGCGTTAGGCCGCCTGGCTGTAATCCTCCCTCTCGTCGTGGATCGGCTGCTCGCCATCGTCGTCGCCGGCCGGGTCGGGATCGTCTTGAGCGTCATCGTCGTCCTGCTCCGGCCTCTCAGCGCCCTCATCGGTGATGAAGGTGGAGCTGGCAGGCACGCGCTCGGGCTTCTCCACGCCGTCGAACCGCATGGCGTCGGGCAACCAAGCGGTCGCCATCTCGCGGATCTCGGCCTCGACGATACCCTCGCCGTTGCACAGCGACCCACAGGTTGCGGCGAGTTCGCTCTTTTTCGCGTCCTTGTAGCGGCCGCGAAGGATCGGGCCGCCGATCTCTTCGAGCGCGTCGAGCATGACGTCCTTCTTCACGCGACCGAAGAAGTTCGCGGCCGTTGGGCGCCACCATTGCGCGACCTGGATGTCGAGGATGCGACCGAGATGGTCGTGGAAACCGTTTAGCCGGCTACCAT